>JBMYWX010000058.1:0-13776 GCA_049607825.1 Nitrospirales bacterium | reverse complement strand
ATTCCGGACACCATGGACGGGAAGGTCTTGACCGACCTCTTCGTATAAATGGAATACCGCCTTCTAGGAAAGACTGGTCTTAGGACATCAGTCATTGGCCTTGGCTGCTCACGCCTTGGAGCAAGTATATTTGAACATGATACGGTCGAAAACCTATCTCTTCTTGATTATGCACTGGACCAGGGTATCAACTTTTTTGATACGGCTGATTCTTACGGCTTCGGCAATTCTGAGCTCACACTTGGAAAAGCCTTTCAGAAAAAACGAGACAAAGTCATCCTCGCCACCAAAGGAGGGTCTTTGCCTTCATCACTCGCGCGTTTTGGAAAGTTTATCGTTCCGTTTATTGGTCCGTTTCGTTCACAGCTAAGAACGAAAAAATCGACTCTCAAGAAAGCTTCACATAAACGGCAAAACTTTGATGTTGCCTATCTAAAGAAGGCCCTTGAGAACAGCTTGAGACGGCTCAAAACTGATTACATCGATCTCTACCAACTGCATAGCCCACCCCATGCGATCCTAGAAAGTGAGGAAACCTTTCGTTTTTTAGATCAATGTCAACAGGAAGGAAAAATTCGTTTTTACGGCATTTCTATCAATGCCATTGAAGATGGTGCACTCTGTCTTGAAAATCAAAATATTGCTGCGCTACAAATGCCAATCAACCTACTTGATCAACACGCAACAACAGAATTGTTTCCGAAAACGTTACAGACTGGCATTCTCGCCCGAGTACCGCTCGCTCGAGGTCTCTTAACAGATGCTCTGGAAGTACGGACAGGACCTCAGCGAGAAGATTACCCGCCATCTTATCAAAAGCTAAAACTCTTGTATGACATGTGCGCACAAGAAGAACGACAGCTTTCTGATGTGGCGATCCAATTTCTATTACAATTCAAGTATATTTCCACAATTCTTGTGGGAACGAAGTCGAGAGCACACTTGCGTCGGAATATCCTCGCCGGCAAACAACCACCACTGAGCCAGAATCTCTTATGTTACATCGCTTCACTCGCATGACATGTTCAACTATTTTGGGAACATGTATGATGATCGGGTCTGTCTCCTACTCGGCGGAAAAAGACGCCTCCATCAATTCCCTTGTCAATGCCGCACTTAAACGAACACATGAAACAGTTCAGTACGACGGGAGCTACAGGGTAATCCCCTACCCTATGGGTGACGTGCCCAAGAATATTGGGGTCTGTTCGGATGTCGTGATCCGTAGTTACCGCGCAGTTGGGATTGACCTTCAAAAGCTTGTACATGAAGATATGCTTAAAAACTTTTTTGTGTATCCACAACATTGGGACCTGAAGAAACCTGACCCAAACATCGATCATCGGCGAGTCCCTAACCTTCAAGCGTTCTTTACACGCCATGGATCTCTCCTTTCTATTTCTCAGCTGGCGTCAGATTACAACCCGGGAGATATCGTGACCTGGATGCTTCCTGGAAATCTTCCACATATTGGTATTGTGACAGATCAACGAGCACCAATGACAAATCGACCGATGATCGTGCATAACATCGGCCAGGGTCCCCGGTTAGAAGATATGCTCTTCCACTATACAATCACTGGTCATTACTACTATGGTCCATCAGAATAATTGAAGGTCCGCAATTAACTCACACCGTCCCAACGTCTTCTGCCTAAAGGAAAACTTTAAGCCGAGCCAGCTAACAGGCATTGAGCAAGCCTTAGGCTTTGTCAATCACGACATAACCCACAGATGCCGAAACTGAAATTCATGATTGCATGATGTAAGTAGGGAAAGCCCAATAGAACGCACAATGAATAGCGACTTTATAAGTATGGGAACCGTAGGGCTATGAGTGATGGCTTAACTTTACATCTTGTAGCACTTGTGCAAGTTGACGGCTCAAGAGTGGTTTAATAAGAAAAGCTTGTATCCCTAATGATTTTGCTTTTTCAGCATCGATGGTATGACTAAACCCGGTGCAGAGAATAATGGGTAAGTCCGGGCGAATCTCTAGCAGTTGCCGTGACAATTCCTCACCGGTCATACCCGGCATAGTTTGATCGGTAATAATGACATCAAAGTAGTGTGGATCAGCCAGAAATGCTTCCATCGCCTCGAACCCACTTCGTTTAGCAGCGACCTGATACCCGAGATGTTCCAGTAGTTCTTTTCCAACTTGGACAATGGCTTCTTCATCATCGACTAAAAGAATATGCCCTTGTCCTCTTGAGGGTGTCAGGGGAGGAGTGTTGGACTCTGCATCCACAGCTGAAGAAATAATGGGCAAATAAATCGTAAAAGTCGTACCCTGCCCTGGAATGCTATCGACAAGAATCGTTCCAGCATAGCTGGTGACAATCCCTTGAACCACCGCTAAACCGAGCCCTGTGCCTTCACCTATTTCTTTGGTCGTAAAGAAAGGATCAAAAATTCGCGACAAATCTTTTGGGTGAATGCCTGGTCCCGTATCACTAACCTTCAACAAAAAATACCGACCTTGAGAAAGTGGTGGATGGCGTTGAGCAAAATCGACACTGACTTCAGTCTCATCTAAAGAAACCAACAGGGTTCCATGTGTCCCCCTCAGAGAATATTCTGCATTGATACATAAATTCATAAGAATTTGATGGACCTCTGTTGTGTCAGCAAGAAGCATACTCTCGACTGTTTCCATATCTTCAATTAATCTAATCGTTGACGGAAGCGTTGCCCGAACCATTTTGAGAACATCTTTGGTCACAGATTGAAGGTGAATGGGTTGTCGTCCAGGAGTATTCCACCGACTGTAGGTTAAAATTTGTCTGATGAGTTCTTTAGCACGTTGCCCTGCCTTCAACACTTCATCTAAATGTTCTTGGATTCTCGGATTCTTCCCCAACTTCAATAAGGCTAGTTCAGTAAATCCGATAATCGCCGCTAATATATTGTTGAAGTCATGAGCTATTCCTCCAGCTAATGTACCGATTGCCTCCATCTTTTGCATTTGTCTGATCTTAGACTCTGTTAAATGGAGCTCTTCCTCCGCTCGTTTCCGTTCGGTAAACATTCCAACTTGAGAACCTACCGCCCGCATCAAAGCCAACAACTTTTCGTCTGGTTCATTTCGTTGCTCACTAAAAAACTCCATGACACCAAATGTTTTTTCACCAAACCAAACAGGAAAAGCCACAGCTCCATGAAGGCCTTCTTTTTGTGCTTCAGAGGCACGTGGAAAATTTTCATCCTCTGCAACATCCGGGATCCATGCAGGCAATCCTGTCGCCCAGACTCGACCAGGTAATCCCACACCTTTCGCGAACGTGGTTGCGCGAGTTTTGTCTCCAAACACCTGTAGGTTTTCTTCCGAACTACTCCAAATTTCTACACAACTAAGCATAGCCCCCTCATGGTCCACTCGCCATAAGGCTCCAAATACCCACCCAAACTGAGTACAGACAGCCCTAAGAAATTCGGGCGTGGCTTCTTTTAGATCTGACGCTTCTGCCAAGATGGTCGTAACCGCATTTTGGGCCATTAATCGATGTTGAGCTTGTTCCCGTTCTTGCACTTCTCGACCCAACGCTTCATTTGCAATTAGCCCTTCGACCACCTTCTGCTCCAATGCTTGATACGATTCCTCTAAATTTTTAGCCATTTCATTAAGCGATTGTGATAATTCCACAATTTCTTGTGGCCCCGCCTCCTCTAGACGCACAGATAATTCTCGTTTTTGGAAACGCTGTGCTCCTCGAACCAGACTAATAACAGGGTCGGAAAGAGATTTTGCAAGGGAAAACGACAGCACAATCAGCACAACAAGTAAGATACCACCTAAAAGTATAAGAGCCCGCTGCTGCCTCATGATTGGCGCAAAGGCCTCTTGCGTATCTATTTTAACCACAAGACCCCATCGAAACGCCGGCAAATACTTCCAAGCCGCCAAGACCTCCTGTCCACGATAATCATGTACTAGCCCCACCCCTCTTTCACCAAGAACAGCTCGAAGCACCGGATGCTCTACTTGTTTGTCTAGGGATACAGTCCTAGTAAAGGCAGCTTGTGGATCATGTCGTGTCGGTGTCAAAAATACTGCTTGCTCAACAACTTTTGTGGCAATAATGGTTTCTCCAGTATCCCCAAGTCCAGTATAGTCCTGAGTCAGTTTAAGTAAGCGATTGTGCCCAATTTGAAAAATCAGAACACCTGAAATCCCACCCATGCGGAATATCGGCGTTCCCAAAAACGCCACAGGTTGATTGGTGCGTGGATCAAGTGCAAAATCTGAAATTTCAGTTCCTAAAAGAGTTTTGGCTTGCACGAAAACCTCGCCAAGTTTTCCACCACCTCGAGTTGTGCTGACTGTAGTATCTACAAGTTCTTGGCTTTTAGACGCAAAGACGACTCGCCCTTCTGAAGATATGAGGATAATATCTTGATACCCTTCCAACTCTTGATAATATTGTAAAAATTCACGATACCGATGTTCCTCTCTCAGATATCTTGGAGACTGAGGACCATCTGCCTTGAGTGAATCCCCCAACTCTTCGACGGCCTTTACGACCATGGGCATTTGTGACAGTGTGTGAATGTCTCGTAACCGTTCGCTCAGAAAATGATCAAGTGATTTCGCTTTGGCATCTCGAACGGTTAGCAATGTTTGTATGGCTTGAGATTTCAGATAAGCTTCTCCAGATTGAAAGAGTAACCATGAGCCAACCAAAAGAGGGACCGTCCCTACAAGTAAAAACCAAAAGAGGAATTGAGTGGACATAGGTTTTTTTGTGAACCAACCCATCTAAACTTACTCCTGATGAACTGTAGCGGCTACAGCCCATTGATTCCCCCACATATGATAGAGATCAGCGAGGAAATCATTCCATTCGGCTCGACTCCGATAAGAGGGAAACGGGACGGGACGAATTGGATGATCAGAGGTCCACACAATATCAAATTGTCCATCAGCTCGAATCTTGCCGACTCTCACAGTTTTCCAGGTATGACGCGTTTCGGAGTCAACGTACACAATTCCTCCTGGTGCTGCAAAACTTTGATCGAGTATTGAATGACGTACGGCACTCATCTCATCAGTCTTGGCATCTCGCACAGCCTGGGCCCAAAGATGAACACCAAAATATGCCGCTTCCATAGGGTCATCTGTTACTCGATGATTGCCAAACTTTCCTTGAAAATGAGTCACAAAGTTGTGATTGCGTGGACTTTCAATGCTCTGAAAATAATTCCATGCCGCATAATCACCAACCATGGATTGAGAATCCATGGCCGTCAACTCATTTTCCGCTAAACTAAATGAGACGGTAGGTATTTGATTCGGAGTCACCCCAGCCATACGCAAAATCTGAAAAAATGCTGTATTACTATCTCCATTAATTGTATTGAGAATAACTTTCGGTTGTGCCTCGACTATCTTAGAGACAGTAGAATGAATGTCCCGACTCCCCAATGGGATGTATTGTTCACCAACAATCTGACCACCTAATGCTTTGACTTGGTCTCGAATAATTGCGTTGGCTGTTCGCGGAAACACATAATCTGAACCCACTAGGAAAAAACTTTTGCCTAAATGATCAAATGCCCATTTGACCGCTGGGATAATCTGTTGGTTTGGCGCGGCCCCTGTATAAATGATATTGGGAGATTGCTCTAACCCTTCATATTGTACTGGATAAAACAAAAGATGATTGAATTGCTCAACGACTTCCAGTACAACCTTGCGACTTGCCGACGTCCACCCCCCAAATATAACACTCACGTGCTCCTCTTGAATCAGACGCTTGGCTTCCTCAGCAAACTTGACCAATGAAGAATTGGTATCCACAACAATAGGTTCCACTTGTCTCCCAAGCAGACCTCCTGACTGATTGATCTCTTCAAAGGCGAGTAAGGTGGCATCAGCCACAGACTTTTCACTGATGGCCATGGTACCAGTGAGGGAATGAAGCACTCCCACCTTAATAGGCGGAGTAGAACCAACATTATGACGGGACAGGAGGTAGAAGCTAACCACGACAACGGCAATACACACTCCGACAATTAACGCACGGTTGGAGTGCAAGGTCTCATTCATGATCACTTACCACCGACTCTTAACTATTCAATGTTAGGAACGCACGATATAGAGTAACGGAATTGCTGGCCTGAACCAAGCCTGAAATTTTGTCAAAGTCAAAAACTTGAAGTCAGGGTCTATAAATTGAAAATGTGGTCGAAATTGTTCCCTGAACGACCTTCCTAAGGTCTGAGTACCTTGAGAACGTTCATGGGAACCTCAAAAATCTGGAAACCATCGTATCCTTGTCCCTGCAACAGATAGTGCAGGGGATCTATAAACTGGGAACGAACAAGCACCATTTCCAGATAGAGCATCAGGGTTACACCAGATTTTTTCATCTTAGAGTAATTCAGTATAGAGGATCTTCTCATCACGGCCATGAGTGTAGCTCTGCTTTATGAGCACCCGACCAGCCATTACACATATTCACCAGAACAATCAATGGCTCGATACTCAATGAATTGAAAATCCGACTCTCGCCCACCTACTACACACAGAGAACGAACTTATTGTATGCCTTCAATTGAATTCGAAGCACAATAGCCTCGTGTTGAACAATAATATCTCCTTAGAAATACCCATGTTTTTTCAGCCTTATCCAGCCTTATCCAACCTTTTCCTATTTCGTAATGTAGATTACATTTTTTGCTTAAATTATCTGTAACACTGTAGGATCTATACAGACTACGATTCTGAGAATAATTATTGCCTTACCCTGAAGCAGGCTTACAATTAGTAAGGAATTCAAAGAAAATGTCCCTGTTTTCGAGTCCATATTATATTTCACTCTCACCATTGGAGGATCTCCGCTATGTCGACTAAAACATTATTCATGGGTGCCGCTCTGTCAGGTTTGCTCATTGCATCGGGGTGTGCACACTCTGCTGATAGTATGTCAGGTGCACAAATGGCCAAAGGCCAATGTCATGGCGTCAATGATTGTAAAGGCCATGGTGAATGTAAAGGGTCAGGCCATTCCTGCGAGGGTAAAAACGAATGTAAAGGAAAAGGTTGGATGGGCATGTCGAAAGCCGATTGCGATGCAAAAGGCGGAAAATACGTGGCCAAGGCTCACTAACCCAAGACCCAATCGCTCAACTTTCTCAAATCTCTCCGATCCTCCATGTGAGGAGGAACGGGGGGATTTAGGAAATTCCATTCTCACCCAGACGTAATCATGTCCATTCACAATTCTTCAATAAGAACCAATACGTTTTCGCAACCTCAGATTGGTGTAGGGCTTCGCACAACACACTACCCCTACCTTGAAACAAAACCTCAGACATCTGTGAAATGGTTTGAAGCCGTGAGTGAAAATTACATGGACTCTGAGGGACGTCCACTCAAGATGCTTCAACTCATTCGCGAAGACTACCCAGTTGCACTTCATGGCGTCTCACTCTCTATTGCATCAGCAGAAGGGCTACGACCTCAGTACCTCAACCAACTCAAACAGCTCAAGGATCGTATTGAACCGTTTATCGTGTCTGATCATCTCTGTTGGACTGGACTACAAGATGCCAATTTGCACGATCTGTTACCAATCCCGTTTACAGACGAAGCCTTACAGGTAATTCTGAAACATGTCGATCAAGTGCAAAATGCATTGGGCTGTCAGATTCTCTTAGAAAACGTCTCAACATATCTTCAACCACCAGACTGCGGCTATACTGAGTGGGATTTTTTGAGCAGGCTTGCCAAGCAATCGGGATGTAAGCTGCTATTTGATGTGAATAACCTGTATGTGAATGCCAAAAACCATCACTTTGACCCCGTCACCTTTCTCGAGGCGATCCCCACAGAACTCATAGGGCAAATCCACCTTGCCGGCTACACCGACATGGGAACCTATCTGTTTGATACACACTCGAAACCGGTATATCCCGAAGTTTGGAGTTTATTTTCACAGTTGATTGCTCGTGCTCCCGACGTACCAGTCCTCATTGAATGGGATGACGATATTCCCGAATTTCCCACACTAGAAGCTGAAGCACATAAAGCCGCACAAATATGGAACGACCATCATGGGGCATCTGACTCTCAAGCAATACCAACAGCTCTTCTCACAAACGGCGCATAGGGCAGACCACGAGTCACCTCATTCCCGCCTTATCTCAGTGATTACACCTGGAGGCTCACTCACCTCACCAGATGCCTTAGAAGTCTATCGACGAGGGTTTATTGTCCGACTGACTGAGGCATTAGGGGATATGTACGAATCGGTTTGGTGGGTTTCCGGCGATGAGGACTTTTTCCGACTCGCCAAAATATTCATTCTGAGTCAACCTTCTCAAACGTATAATCTGTCTTCATATGGACAGGAGTTTCCTGAATTTCTTGACAAAGAACGACCCTTTCCAGATCTTCCATTTCTCCCTGATCTTGCCCGTTTCGAATGGCTCTTCAAAACCATTTTTCATACACCGCAACATGAGTCGGTCTCTCAGGAATCTATCCAGCACAACATCACTCAAGAAGGAAACATATTTTTTACATTTGGGGCATCTGTTCATGTCTTTTCCGCACCCTTCGCCGTCTATGATATTTGGAAACTTCGAGGCACCTGCCAGGACGAGGCGCCCTCTATTGAGTGGGACCGCGAACAGTATCTCTTATTGTATAAGAAGGACGATCAAATTTTCGTCAATGAACTAGACAATGTTGAATATACGATCCTTCAACACCTCCTAGACGGATCAACTCTTGAGGAAAGTCTCGTTGATGCGGCCTCCCAGTTCCCAGATCTTGACCAACAACAGATATCCAAACTTTTTCAGATCGTCGTTCACACTGGCATCATTCGTCACCTTTCCACAACTCCCGATACACGTGGTGCGATATGACTCATGCGGTGATAAGTCCGCAAAATCGGTCTACCCTTTCGACAGTGCCCGCCATTAACAGTGGCAGTCAAAAAACCACAGTCCATGCACCCCCGACATGTCCTCTGACCGGAGATTCCCTCTGTGAGATTCTTGAAGATATTCCAACTTCACTCTTGATCAACTGCTATCAACGGGATTTGGGGATTAATGTTTCTTCAGAATTCAGTGGAATAGAAGCGCTGCAACTCTGTCGAGGACTGGAATCAAATCTGACATTTTTTCACCCAGCAGTAGTTGGTTCTCAGGCTTTCTACCAAAAACTTGAGTCATATGACTGGTACTCCCCTCCTAACAAGTTTGAATATGATCGCGCTGCAGACTGGATCCGACCAGGTGATCACGTTTTAGACGTAGGCTGTGGAGTCGGTCACTTTGCTGCACGAATTCCTCATGCCCATTACTCTGGACTTCGGCCTCAACAATCGCCGCAACTCGAGACCAAAGAACGTGAGATCACAATCTATACCGAACACCTCACCGATCATGCCGCATCACACATCAAGTATTATGATGCTGTTTGTGCATTTCAAGTACTTGAACACGTAGCTGATCCTGTTCATTTCGTTGAATTAGCACTCCGTTGCCTCAAACCTAGTGGAATTCTAGTACTGGGCGTCCCTACGGCAGAATCTTATCTCACCCAACTCACGAATTTTGTCTTAAACGCACCGCCGCATCATGTGACCTGGTGGACAGATCAAGCTCTAAGATGTCTGATTCAGCGGTGTGATCTGGAACTACTTAGCTTAGATCATGCCCCGGTTGAACCGTGGGAACTTCGCCTATTTTGGATGCAGCACCTTGCCTCGGCAATGACGAAACCTTCAAAAACACATTTCACCTCATCAATTAAACATAGTCTCCTCAACATTGGCACGTACCTCACAGCAGGAATTCTAGAAATCATCCGATCAGCTCCTCCTGATACCCAGGGAGCATCAGTTGTCCTTATTGCAAGAAAGAGAAAATGAACCTGAGCATTCTCTCAAAACTGCTTTTGAGGCTGACTCTCTTTCATCCTGCACTGTGTTGAGGCATAAAAAATTTCAGGCACGACTGTCAACACGGAATCTCAAGCCGCGTCTTCTCCTATCTCTATCTCCGATTATTTTGGTTTTGGGGACATGATGCTCATAGGCATGTCATGTTTACCCTCGATAATAATTATTAAGAACACTTCTCAACTCCCCCTCTTTTCAATCCCAAAAAACACCCAACACAGGGCTCATCCTAAGAAGTGCGCCAAATTAACGAACAGTAGTACAGAATTTGGTAAGAACATATAGTCAGCACACATTCCAGTGAAACAATTTTGCTCTTGCCTAGACTCTTATACAGACACAGGACTGGCAGTAACACTCCATTGTCTGTTTGTTCAATGAGGTTTAATTGAAGAAGGAGTCAACATGTTCACCTGGATACTAAGTACAAATTCAGAGCAGATCATCAAGAACCTTCGAACGCATCCCAGAAAAGGGTTAGGAGATGCAGCCTCTAAATGGTTGAGAACCAAGAAGAGGCCAAGGCATTATTCAACTCCTTTTTTTCACATGAGCACCCTCATGGCTCTTTTCTTGTCATTGACAGGATGTGGAACCTTTAGCAAGTTACCCGAATCCTACCATCCATACAACGCCATTAAGCCTACTAATTTTTCTCACCAGCCATTCAATGAACTCACGCAGCACCATGTGAAAGATGGAGCTGTCAATTACCCTGCTATTCAAGAAGATCTCCGATTGGACACGTATCTTCGCGAAGTCAATCGCCTCGACCCGACAACTCTTCCTACGAGAAATGATCGGCTAGCTTTTTGGATTAATGCGTATAACGCTTTTGCGATCAAGGGAATTTTAAACGGATATTCACCTAAAACGAAATTCGGACAATACACGTACTTCGTCGGGGAAGAATACATGGTAGGGGAAGAAGCTATCAATCTGTGGTCGATTGAACGAGACATACTGATACCACAGTTTCAGGAACCTCGTATTCATTTCGCGATCGTGTGCGCCTCTCGTTCTTGTCCTAAACTTCGCTCGTTCGCCTTTTTACCTGACCAACTCGATCAACAACTGAATGATAGTGCGAAACAATTTATCAATGATCCTTCGAGAAACCGTTTCGATCGGGAAAAGAAAATAGCGTACCTCTCAATGATCTTTGATTGGTTTGCAGAAGACTTCGAGAAACATTCAGGATCAGTTCTCAATTACATATCGCAGTTTATTGCTGACCCAACTCTGGCTCATGAACTACAGAACCAAAGCTACACGATCAAACATCTCGAATATGACTGGAATTTAAATGGAACACCTCCCTCTCAGGGAGGCACATCTGACAAGAAAAAGAAAGACTCAACAGTTTCAACAATCATCATTAACGCTCACGTTCAATCACATTAGGCCTCTACCATCAAATGTCCTAAAGATTTATCTATTACCTTGATTAACCCATTGACACATATGACCCGGCCACTCATGAACGTCCTACAGGGTCGTCCAGTCGTGGCCGTATTTGAAGTCTGCTTACGATGCAATTCTTCTTGCGGCTATTGCGATCTTCCCTTGAACATCGGGAGATATGAAATGACTCGTAAGGAAATTCAAAACGTCTTTACCAATCTCTATAAAGATGGACTTCGGCACCTCTTTATCCAAGGCGGAGAACCACTACTGAGAAGAGATCTCCCCGAGATCTTGGATGATCTGAATACGATTGGGTACGGTTTAACATTGATCACAAACGGTACGCTTTTAAAACCAGCGCTCGTATCACGACTGTCAACTCTCCCTATCAATATTTCAGTGAGCCTAGATACGTTGAATCGAGAGCACTATCAACGCATCCGTGGAGCTGATCAACTACCATTAGTATTAGAAGGCATCAAACACCTAGCGGACTATCCACATCCAAAATATCTGACCTGCATTGTCAGCGAAGCCAATCGTGATGACGTTCTTGATGTCGTTCGCTTTGCGCGAACTCACGGGTTCATGCCCATCGTTGGAGCCTACCATTGGGACATTGAACGCTATGGAAAAGTTGACTTGACATTGCAATATCAGAAGGCCACTGCATCTGAAGTCTTTAACACGCTCTTAGAGTCAAATTTAATACCACGTGGGTATTTCCGAGAGTATGTGCGCGATAATATCCAATGGCTAAAGGGTAACCAATTAGAACCATGTGATGCGGGTCGATACAGTCTCTCCATCGATGCATCTGGTAACGTTGCACCTTGTCTGGCACTCAAACCGGCTGGAAATTTACTTGAGTCTTCTCTGAAAGATATTCTTACCCAGTTCAATCACATACAGATTAAGGAATGTTCAGACAAATCATCGTGTAACCTCCTTTGCAGCCGTGTTGTTGGATCGACACTTCGTCATCCAACTCGATTACTCACTCCTCGTAAAGTCAAACCAGTGTCAGTGAAAGAATCATATGCTGCTCAACACTAATGAACACCTTCCCCTTGCCAGACTATTACAATTCATTGAACTGGGTGAACATATTGCGCATGAATGTGCCCACGCACAATCCGAATTAACTCTCAACCGAGGCATACATCGTTTCTTGAAAGAGCAAGCACGGCAGGAAGCGTTTCACGCAAAGATCTTTCATACTGCAATTAGATGGATCGCACCTCGGCACCTCGGCCCTTCTCCTTTTACCCAACCATTCAAGCAATACACACACCTCATTAAGTCTTCTCTGAGACGTGGAGACTTTTATGAAACCATCCTGGCAGAACAAGTCATCTTAGAAGGTCTTGGAGAAGTGACACTCAATAAACTGGAAAAAGGACTCTTGAAACGACAAGCCCCATTCCAACGACTACGACGAATATTCCTACAACAGGAAGAAGCACATCATGGCTTTGGAAATAGAATTCTTGAACGCGCCTTGGCACAACACGACATCTCAGAAGAGTATCTGCAAGAACGAGCTGATGACTACCTAACTTTAGCCGAAGCCATGATTACAACTGGCCAAGAATTACTTGTCGAAATTACTGAAGACCCCAATTGGTACTTGACTGAATTTCACACATCCCTACCACATTGGATACACTTTTCACCATCACGTGCCGTCGCATAACAAACGATCAAAAGTACAACGTCACCCTATGCTCTGGATCATTATTCCAACATTAAACGAAGAACGGGCCTTGCCAGGCACGCTAAAAGCCTTGTTTCGTCAATCTGGCGATTATCGGGTCGTCATCGTTGATGGAGGCAGTACAGATCGCACCCGTGAAATTGCAACCAAGCATCCACATATTTCATTGTTGACCGCCCCCAAAGGTCGTGCATCACAGATGAACGTAGGAGCGGATTATGTCAAGAAGCTCATACCATCCCCCAATGATTGGCTGCTCTTTCTGCATGCAGATACGGTTTTACCAACGAATGCAATACGGGAGTTAAAAAATTTACATTCTCAGTCAGCCTGTCAGGCTGGTGGGTTCACTCATCAATTTTCGGGAAACGACTGGAGACTTCGATTGATTTCACGTTTGGATAATTTTCGCTGTACACGATCACATATTATCTATGGAGACCAAGCACTATTTGTTCGACAAAGCCTTTTTGAACAAATTGGAGGATTTCCTCTCCAACCCATACTTGAAGATGTGGCATTTGGAGATAAACTCTTAGAACATACCGTCCCTCAGCTCCTTCCGTCCCGTGTCGTAACAGATGCACGGAAGTTTCTCCATATGGGCGTATGGAAAAGCTTAACCAGAGTCTTTCTCATCATCTTGCATGTGGAATATGGACTCCCTACACTCACCCCAGCTTTTTTTCAAGATATTCGCTAACCCCTAGCTCTCCTCCTTTCTATTCATTCG
>JBMYWX010000057.1:11639-13922 GCA_049607825.1 Nitrospirales bacterium | reverse complement strand
ACATGTGGAACAGCATTGCTGTTTTTTGATAGCCAATGGCATTGTCGATACGGGTTTCTTTGTGATGAAACTTTCTGATTGGATATTCCTGCTCTTGTGTTGCATAGAGATTATATTCGAAGAACATTTGTTGTCGTTTCTTGAGTGCCGTTCCTGCTAAGGCATGCACCTCTTCATAATAATAGTTCGAAAGGTATGTTGTCAGGCCTTCGACCCAATTCCCAGTTGAAAAATGATTAAATACCGAATTTCCAAACCAAGAATGGACGATCTCATGGCCAAGAGAGTAAGGCTGAGTATAGCCACGTTGAATAATTCTGTTTCCGAGCAAGGTAAACGAAGGCAGTCCAATGCCCGATGGGAAAAAGTTTTCAACTACCACAAACTTTGCAAAAGGATAGGGACCTAATAATTTCGTGTACATCGTGAGATACTTCACGGTCGCATCCAGATATTGATTCGCTAGCTGGGCATCTTCTGGAAATAGATACGTGCCGACTGTGATCCCGTTCCACTCTCGTTCTTTTTTGATGAAACGATTGGCAGCAACTGTTAGTGTTTCACTCGGACTCGATATGTTCCACTCGGAAACTGTTTGGCCTTGAGACACGACGTGGGATACTTCTTTGCCTTGTGTCACAGATTCCCAGCCAGATGGCACGATTGCTCTTAAGTGAAATGTTGCAAGCCCATCAATAATGGATGGAAACCATTGTGTTTCAGATGTGAGGTAGACACCTTCCGGGCCGATGTATCCGGTAGTTTTATCCGGCTTCGTGAAGCGAAGGCCAGGAGTGCCTTTAGGGTGATCTGCAATCATGCCATGGTATCGAATAGTGACGGAGGGGGAGGATGTCATCATTCTTTTGTCATGTAGGGGGATACGCAAACGGGGAATTTCATCTTGCGTATATTGTTTGTTGAGGTTTTCTGTAAACGTGATGTATGAATTATTGAGGAGAATTTCGTCGATGACTAAATGTCTGTTGAGAGTAAGTTCGAGATACTCAGGCAAGCCAACTGGATTGTGGAAAGTGATCGTATCTTCTGCTGTGAGGGTGTGAGTATCAGGATGCAGGGTCATGGTCAGATGATGATGGGGGCGTATTAGTTGGCTGCCCCAAGAGAGATCACTTTGCGTGAGAAAGAGGGTGAGGAAAAGGATCAAGAGTGTCTTGGTTCCATGTGGCCATAGGTATTGAAGGTTCATACGTAATTTTTACCTGCGAGTAGATGAACACTGCAAGAAAAGAATGCTGGTGTCATGGTCTTGATTATCCTAGTTTTCCAGATGCAGCAGTGCATCAACAAATTCCGTGGCTTGGAAATTTTGTAAATCATTTTCTCCTTCGCCTACTCCAATGAGCCGAATGGGAATTTTCAGTTCTTCCGCAATGGCGACCACAACTCCGCCTCGGGCCGTGCCATCGAGTTTGGTGAGGGCGAGGCCTGTGACGCCAAGCGACTCATGGAATTGTTTGGCTTGCGCAATGGCGTTTTGTCCTAATGTCCCATCGAGAGTCAGGAGTATTTCGTGTGGTGCTCCTGGGAGTTCTCGCGTGATGACCCGCTTCATCTTTTCAATTTCTTGCATGAGATTGACCTTCGTATGAAGACGCCCAGCGGTATCGATGAGTACGACGTCACTTTTCCGCGCCTTGGCTGCAGCAATTCCATCAAAGACAACTGCTGCAGGGTCGGCACCCTGTTGATGGCGAATGACATCGACTCCAAGTCGAGTTCCCCATATTTCTAGCTGTTCTGTTGCTGCCGCACGAAACGTGTCTGCCGCCACAAATAATGTTTGGAGACCAGATTGCTTAAACCGTTGTCCTAGTTTCGCGATCGTCGTAGTTTTCCCCACTCCATTGATGCCGACGGCTAATATGACAAAAGGACGTGGACCTTGTTGAATGAGGACATCGAGTGAATCTGCCTGGATAGGTTCAAAAATTTGAAGCAATATATCTTTAAATGGTTGGAGTGGGTTGTCAGTGTCGGAGGTTAATCCCTCAGTTCGAATCTTTTCCATGACTCGATCGACGACACGTACCCCTACATCAGCCCCAAGTAATGCGGCTTCGACCTCTTCCAAGACAGCTGGGTCTGGTCCTGATCCGATAAGCCGCTTAAGAGAACCCTGAACGTTTTTACGAGTTTTCGTTAGTCCATCTTGGAGGCGTTGTAACCATCCCATAACTAAATAGTACTTCCGATCCTATTCCGAGTATGTGTTTTTGATGAAGGTTCTAAAAGTTTTTTTCTATCATTGCCCTATGCGTG
>JBMYWX010000057.1:0-11629 GCA_049607825.1 Nitrospirales bacterium | reverse complement strand
AGACTGCCTTTTGCGTAACAATTCGTGGCAATGGTTCGAGTTTTTTGATTATCGCTCGTTCTTTTCGGCGCATACGTTGGGCTTCGCGTTCACCAAGTTCATGATCGTAGCCAATCAAATGCAAAATGCCGTGAGTCAGCAATTGTACCATTTCTTTATCAACAGAATGTCTTAAGGCCTTAGCTTGAGATTCTGCCATGGGAACAGAAATGACAACATCTCCCATCAGAGATGTGCGGGGGCCGGGCCCTTCCCATAATGGAAACGCAAGAACGTCGGTGGGACGGTTTTTGTGACGATAACGATGATTTAATGTTTGCATTCGTGAATTTCCCACCAGTTCTAGGCTGAGTTCAGCTTCTGGGTGACCTATCCAGACAAGAATTTTCTGCGCGATGGACCGAAGGGTGGGTTCGTTGACCCTCTTTTGGCGTAGTCGGGAGCGGAGCAGAACCGACATTAATCTACACTGTTCCTCTGGCTGTTTCTGCCCACAGGCACTTGGGGTTTTTTAGATATGAGAAATGTACGTATCATGGGGTATCCTGAATTTGGGCCACCTTCTGTCCATAGTCATCATAGGCCTTAATGATGGCTCGAACGAGAGAATGTCGCACCACATCGCGTTCTGTAAAGTGAATAAACTTAATATCTTGGATGTCTTGAAGAATTTCAGCGATTTGAACCAGGCCAGATGTTTGGGTTGCTTGGAGGTCAACCTGTGTCACATCTCCTGTGACGACAGCTTTGGAATTCGCACCGAGTCTTGTTAGAAACATCTTCATCTGTTCCGCGGTCGCATTTTGTGATTCGTCCAAAATGACAAAGGCATCATTAAGCGTCCGTCCTCGCATAAATGCGAGGGGTGCAATTTCAATCTCGCCACGTTCAACCAAACGATTGGCACGTTCAATATCCATCATGCTGTAAAGAGCATCATACAAAGGACGAAGGTACGGATGTACTTTGGCTATCATATCTCCAGGTAAAAATCCCAATCGTTCTCCAGCTTCTACCGCGGGTCGGGCAAGGACTATGCGACTGACTTCTCGTTTATTAAAAGCGGCTAGGGCCATGGCCATTGCCAGATAGGTTTTTCCCGTTCCCGCAGGTCCAATCCCGACGACTAAATCATATTGTTGAATCGCTTCTATATAAGCTTGTTGGGTCGGTGATTTCGGGACAATACTACTTTTATGTGAGATGGGGTTGGCTGGTGTTGGGTCAAAAGAGAATTGCTTAAGCGGTTGTTCTCCCTCAGTCTCTGTGGCACGAAGAGCACGAGTGATATCGTCTGGTTTCAATTCATAAAAGTTACGGGTCCATTCTCCAAGATCATGGAGAATTCGTTCGGCACGCAGGACGGCATCTGGTTGCCCCGTCAAGGTCACTTCATCACCTCTGGCCGTCATATCCACATGAAGTTCTCCCTCAATCATGCGGAGATGTAGATCATGTGGACCAAACAAATTGGCCAGGTCAACGCCTTCTTTTAGTTTCAGTTTTCTCACGTGATGATTCGAATCATATCTCCTTGTTGCGAGGCCTGGGTAGGAAGGGGAGTCTAACAGAGGGTCTCAGAGGAGACAAGATTATTCGATAATATAACAGATACAGAATGTCCATGTGATCTCCCGTCAGATGACGAACTATTGCCTGTGTCGCTTCATAATTTGATAACGTGTTACGAACGTTTTTGACAGGTGGGACAATAGAATGAGCTACGTTCTGCAATGAGGCATTTGATGGGTGTTCCGCAGCCTCGCGGACAGGGCTGTCCAGTCTTGTGATAGATAACATGCTGTTCTTGAAATTTTCCTCGTGAGCCGTCAGGTGCTCGAAAGTCGCGGATAGATGATCCTCCGTAGGAGATCGCTTTTTGGAGAATCGTTTGAGTTGAAATATAGAGTCGCGTAATTGCAGCTTTAGATAGGCGATGTCCCCGAGCATGTGGATGAATGCGTGCATCGTATAAAATTTCATTGGCATAAATATTTCCAATGCCGGCAATTTTGTGCTGATTCAACAGGTACGCTTTCAATCGTCCTCGAGTGTTGTGAATCAGCCCATGGAATTGCTTCTGAGTAAGCAGGAACGGATCTGCTCCAAAGCGCCGCTGAGTGAATTGCTGTAATTGCACCCCATCAAGTAAGTACACGCGTCCAAATCGTCTCGGGTTCCAGTAGTGGACCGACGGTTCCTTCGACTCCTGTAACGTCAGTGTGAGATGTATATGTTTCTCGTAGCCGGGGCTGGATTTTTGAAAGAGGAACAGTCCAGTCATCCCGAGTTCGGCAAGAAGAAAGCGAGTATCCTGCGAGTTTTGGCAAGTGAAGACGAGGCTTTTTCCTCGTCGAACAATATCTATAATTCTTGCCCCGTTATACCAGCGATGGGATGAGAGTCCTATGCGGACGATATCTGACCGGTTGACCTGAAGTTCACTGATTATACTTCCGCATAGACGTGAACGTAAGTGGTTGAGTACGACTTCAACTTCTGGAAGTTCGGGCATAGTGTGGAGATGCTAACTGAAGAGATGAGAGCAGGTGTTCCGAATGGTCATTCCTTAAAGCCATGGAACTTATGAGCACCCATTGTCTTGATTTTTTCGTTTTTCTTGAACTTTTTCGATCGTCTGTTCTAGTCGAGGAAGTGGGGTGACCCCTTGGCGACGGTCAGATACGAAAGCGACGGCTTCGTCAAAACTCATGCCTTGTATGCAACAGAGATAGGCGATGACGACGGAAACTGATCGTCCCTTCCCTTCTCGACATGCCACTAAAATTTGATGCTTGGGGAGATGGTTGATTAGCCATTCGAGAGAAAATTCGATGTCCATTGGAACGGCCTCTGTATATTCGCGAAGAGGAATTCTTCCAAGGACAATATTGGGGGGCGGCTGTAGTTTACTTTCCAGAGCTGTCCAGAGAAGAGCGGTGATGATGGGGGGAGGGTCATGGGCATCATCAATATTTCCAATGTAGAGTGAGCCGAGAACGTTATCCATGTCGTGTGAAAGTAGTTGGTTGAATGATAATGTTGCGAGTGATTCTGTTTGTCGCTTGCTTGGAGTGAAGTCGGCAAATGTTGTAAGTCGATGTTTGGTCGATTGTCGCATGAAAATAACGAGAATGCCAGAATCGAATAAGAATAGCGATGATGTTGCAGAAAGCACGAAGGACGCCTATACTACTGAAAAGAAGCGTTCAGGCCATTCTCAGTTAGTTGTGAGTACGTCAATTCCAGGAAGGTTGTTGAGATGACAGTCCAAGAAGTTGAGACCCGCCTCGAGCAGGTCAAATGTGCGATCTGTAAGTCCAACCGATTTGGGATAGATAGTCGAACAGTGAATGAAGGTGATGAATGGAAGGGGATCTGTCGTGATTGTCACTATATATTCCCCGTCCACACAGATATGGAGTTTTATCTTCGAACACAACCTGATGTGCCCTTTCGACTCCGAGAGATTTCATGTCCCTTTTGTGAAAAACGTGGAGTGAAGTTGAATTTTCGCATAAATATGTCGGTTCGTGAATCGATTTATCTTGTTACTTGTCAGAATTGCCAGAAAGAATTCCCTGAACAATCTTCACTTGAAGCATTTGAATAGCTGCTTATAGGCTGTCATGAAGGTACGATATGGAAAATGAAAAAGACATACCATTGCCTGAACACGATTCCAGTACTTCTTCTCCTTCCGAAGACGAACCCAAAGTGCGTACAGAACTGAATGTTGTCTCAGTTCCTAACGATCAAGACATGATCGCACAGGAAATGGCCGATCTGTTTGAAGAAGATCAGGTCACCCATCGACATGGCAATAGCGAACCCGAAGGTGACTAGCTCACCTGTAATCAATATCTTTAACCAGTTTGAATAAGGCTGTAGGCAGGATCCAGATTAGTTGCTGGCCAAAGTTTCTACTACCGTGAGGTAAGGCGCCCATAATCTGTCTGTTGCAATGGCATGTCGAATATCAATTCATAGAAATGCGTCAGTAGCTACGGGCAGAGACCTATCTTATTTGGCTAGCATGCCTGTGATCTGTGTCCGTTCACGTTTTGAAATTTGACCACCAAATAAGTTTTGCTTTAAGAATGCTTTCAATGGCATGGACGACTTAGAGCTACCACTCCCTTGCTGCCCTACCTGTAAACTGCTCCTGTGAATAGGTGAACATCAGTTTACTCCAGGAAACTCATCTATTAACATTGCATGAAGAGTTTTTAGCTGTCCGTGGCTCATCTACACTCTGATCCTTGGCCAGCTTGGGTAGTCTTTATAGCACTAATTCCCTTAATTTAAGTATTTTTTATTATGTATTTATACTTCATTCGTACTTGTTGTTGAGTATTTCCATTTCCTTGATTTTATAAGCACTACCACTTACTTGTTCATTTAACCCTTAAGTGATAGGATATCCCGTCTTTTCTCTCAATAGGACAATAGTGATGAAGTCGAACCGTTAGTAGAATGTCGCAAGATTGGCTAAATATTCAGGATTTTTGATCAAAGTATCAGGAGCATGAAGGTCTTATTTGATGACGTCGTCCATTCTTAGACAGGGAGTACGGTCATGAACCCAACTCAAAAAAAAGATCCGAGTCAATTAAAGGTGTCCGTTCACCCACGAAAATCTGAAAATGACGAGCTTGATGAGACGGTACTTGATGATGACCCGGCAGGATCTGGGAATTTGGATAAGGTTCGGGATATTTTATTTGGCGCGCAAAGTCGTGAATATGAAAAACGATTTACGAGATTAGAAGAGCGTCTATTGAAGGAAGCGGCAGAATTACGGAATGACCTTAAAGGCCACTTTGATTCACTCGAAATGTATGTCAAAAAGGAAGTAGAGTCGTTAACTGGGCGCATGAAGAATGAACAGCGCGAAAAGTCGGAAGCGATGAAATCTTTAGGACATGAATTGGGAGATCTCGGTAAACAAATACAGTCCCGTATAACGCAGCTTGACGATCAAGCTATTCAGGGCCAACGAGACTTGCGACAGCAAGTGTTAGATCAACATAAGAACCTATCTCAAGAAATCCAACAAAAGAATGCAAATCTTGCTGCCATGCTAGAAAAGACAATTGAAGAGCTTCGTGGAGAGAAGCTTGATCGGGCATCTCTGGCTGAAATGTTCATGGAATCAGCCCTACGTCTGAATAATGATTTTAAATTACCGTCCAAAGAATGATCCCTTTCCCTCCGACTGTCGAACTGAGGAGATTACGCGTTGCCCAAAAGAGTCGGGAGTCCATAATGATTGTTCAACTTCGACAAGGTCCGTGAGCACCTAGAAGAGCCTTTCTATTATGGCCTCTCCTTCTCACGGTACATCCACGAGCTCACCTCAAAAGGTTTCGGATCCTGGATCTAAGGAACTTCGAAAGTTACGGAATATCCTCCTTGCACCTGAACACAGCCAACTTGAGAACATTCAAAACAAGTTAGATAGTCTTGCGGTGGATGAGAAGAGCGTTGGGCGTGTCTTGCCTCATGCTATTCTTTTACGATCGAAACAGGATACTCAACTCGCCAAGTCTCTCTCTCCAATCATTGAAGATGGGTTCAGACATTCTATTGAAAAATCACCTCAAAAAATCGCTGATGCAATTTCGCCTATTATGGCACCTGCGATACGAAATGCCATTCTCAGTGCGTTACGAGGCATGGTGCAGTCTCTCAATCAAACGTTAGAGCATAGTGTTTCTTGGAAAGGGTTACAGTGGAGAGTTGAAGCGTTTCGAACGGGAAAACCCTTTGCAGAAATTGTTCTCCTGAATACCCTTCGATTCCGAGTGGAGCAAGTATTCTTAATACATCGAAAGACTGGGCTGCTGCTTCATCATGTTGCCGCAGATGTCGTGGCGATTCAAGACGAAGAACTTGTCTCTGGAATGTTGACCGCCATACAAGACTTTGTCCGTGATTCATTTGGTGGAGGACAATCTGACTCCTTAGAATCACTGCGGGTTGGGGAACTGACAGTTTGGATCGAACAAGGGTCAAGAGCCTTATTGGCTGGTGTGATTCGAGGGACTCCGCCGCTTGAGCTCCGTGGTGTGTTTCAACAGGCTCTTGAGGCAATACATTTGGAATTTCCTGATGAGTTTAGTTCATTCTCTGGAGAGCAAGGCATTTTTGAAAAAACCCGTCCTCATCTTGAGGGCTGCCTGCAAGCACAATTCGAAGGCCGTTCTTCGAAACCTTCTCCATTTCTTTGGGTCATGCTGAGCCTGTTATGTGTCGGATTTGTAGTATGGGGAGTCTTGGCCTATATTGATCAACAGCGTTGGACAACGTTTGTTCAAAAAGCTGAAAAAGAACCTGGTATTATTCTGACATCATTTGATGAGGATAATGGAACAGTCATCGTGAATGGGTTACGTGATCCTCTCGCAGTCCAACCAATGGAGCTTTTGGAGCAAGCAGGATTAGATACCGAGTCCATTGCATTTCATCTTGAACCATATTTTGCCGTGTCTCCTCATTTTCTTGAGTTGAGAGCTAGGTCAGTCTTACAACCACCAGCATCAGTCGAAATCAACATAGAGAATACTCAACTTCATGTTACAGGTCAGGCCAAGCATCGATGGATTCGTCAACTCGGGAATCTTCCTCAATCTATTCCAGGTCTGACGAAGGTTGTCACTGAACATCTCACTGATACAGATTTGGAGCGTTTTGGAACACTCCGAAAGCGTTTGGAGGGCTCTCACTTTCTCTTTCCTCGAGGGAGTGCTCGTTTGCCTGAGACTGGGGGGCCGGATCCAGCATCCCTCACAAAAATTATCCAGGAGCTTGACTACATTTCGAAGTTATTTAGACAAAAGATAAGGATCGAGATTCGAGGGCAGACCAGTCAAGAAGGTTTGGCCTTGAGAAACAAACGGCTAAGACTGGCGCGCGCCTATTCGGTATGGGAAGCCTTACGACTGAAGGAGCTCACGAGCATTCATGTCGTACCAGTCGAGACTGAAAGCCTTGAATCGAAAGGGGGAAATGTAGATTCTACGTTGACTCGTCGTGTCACTTTCAAGGTGTTACCGGAGAATCGGGTGATGATAGAAAAGGGTATTCTGAAATGATTCAAAAGAAGGTCTGTATGCTGGGGGCATTTGCTGTAGGGAAAACGAGCCTTGTGAAGCAATTTGTCTCTGGTATTTTTTCTGAGAAATACCATACGACTGTTGGCGTGAAAATTGATAAAAAAATGGTAGAGATTGAAGGACAATTGATGACCCTTATTCTCTGGGACTTACATGGTGAGGATGAGTTCCAAAAGATTCGGGCATCGTATTTGCGTGGATCATCTGGGTATTTGTTGGTGATCGATGGAACCCGGAGAAAGACACTTGAGGTAGTTGAAGAACTTCAACAGATGGCTCACGAAAATCTTGGTGATGTTCCTTTTGTCGTTGTCGTCAATAAAGCGGACTTATCCGATCAGTGGGAAATCCCAAAAGAGACTGTGGAGAATCTAGAGGCCCGTGGCTGGGTTGTCATAGAAGGGAGTGCCAAAACTGGGGAGGGTGTAGAGAAGGCATTTTCTATACTTGCTAAACACATGGTCGATGAGTAAATGGAGTCTTATCCTTATCCCATACAAAATTATCTTTACCACTGGATCGTTGAAAGTCGATATCCAGGGTATTTGTATGTCAGTCAGGATTACCATATCATTGACGCTGGTGGTGCCTTAGCTCACTATAAACTTCATGTATATGAAAAGGGGCAATGCATTAAAGAACAAGTCTGTTTCTTACATGGCCTTCTTCCTCTCGACGGTGAGTCAG
The DNA here is from genome assembly GCA_049607825.1 of Nitrospirales bacterium. Lineage (GTDB taxonomy): Bacteria > Nitrospirota > Nitrospiria > Nitrospirales > UBA8639 > JAGQKC01. Next base: position 3,824 of record JBMYWX010000057.1, on the reverse strand, counting down.
TGCTGATTCCACTGTTACAATTCGATGCAGCGATTTTCGCTGATCTTCATCTACTTCCTGGAGAGTTGGGCGACTGGGTGTTGTTGCTTGATGCGACAGAAAAAGCGATTCAACAGCAGCGGACGCAGCAGTTGGCATATCATTTATAGTCGTTCAAAGTTCCTCATCCCCCTCATGTGTCGAGAGCTAGCCATATCATGGATTCACAATTAGGAAGGTGACTAGTTTGTCCCCTTTGTCATGTTGGCAATAGGCAGCAATGCTTTTGTGCAATCTTAAATAAAAAATACAATGATAGATGCCTATTCTCTTTTCAATGGGCTTATTGAAGCCCTTAATATTCTTGTATTGAAACGAGAAAAGGACTCGCAGTCCTTTCAAGTTATTGGGCCAGTTCCGGATTGGTATCGTAGCTTTTCGGGAAAAAATTATTCAGACCAGGCTGAGATTCAGGCCTACTTACAATCCCCCTTTCTTCAGCACTTTTTCCCAGAAGTCGATGAGTTATTCAATGCCCAATGCGGAGGGCAAATTTCGTCAGGAATGTGGTGTGAACAAGGCGTCGATGGTCAGGATCATCAATTTGAAGCTATGGCTGTTTCACGTCAGGAAATGAAGTTTGTGCTTATTCAACGGGTCGGGACAGGAACTCTTGGATTGCAGGCGGTACTTCAAACAGCTCGTGAAAGTGGCTTACAGCATCATCAGGAAATGGCTAAGCAAAAACAGGTCGAACGAGTTTTAGGTGGAAAGCTTAAGCGGAGTGAACAGCGGCGCGATGATTTAGCTGTGATTCTTGACCGTTTGCAACTCGGGACAATCATGACGGATAGGGATGGGCATATCACATTCTTAAGTCACATCGCACAAAAATTTTTAAAAACTACCGAACAAGCGATTGCTGGTCAGTTATGGAGTGCTATTCAAGTATTTTCAGAAGACGACAAGCATGCTATGCAAGAGATGATGAAGCGGCCAGTTCCTAAGCGATCGAAGGTGCCAGTGGTATTAGAACAGGGTAAAGGGAGACGTGTTTCGCTGGAGATTGATGTACAAGAGGATCCTCGAGATCCTCAACGGACGATTTTTTTCCTCTACGACGTGACAGAAGTTCAAGATCTTCGAGGCTTATTAACTGAAAAAAGTCGCTTTTTTGATCTTGTCGGAAAAAGTCCAGCGATGACAGAAGTCTATCAACGGATTCGGGATATTGCTCCGGTTGATGCAACAGTTTTAATTGAAGGTGAGACGGGTACGGGAAAGGAGCTTGTAGCGCATGCTATCCATCGGGCGAGTGAACGAAAAGACAGTCCATTTATTGCAGTCAATTGTGCCGGTTTGACAGATTCCCTACTTGGGAGCCAACTGTTTGGGCATAAGCGAGGGGCATTTACGGGAGCGCTGCATGATCATCAGGGCTTTTTCGAAGCGGCAAATTCAGGGACGCTCTTTCTCGATGAAATTGGCGATATGCCGTTAAGCATACAAAGCACGCTTCTCCGTGTTCTCCAAGAAAAAGAAATTATGCGATTGGGTGAGTCTCATCCTCGTAAAGTGGATGTCCGCGTCGTGACGGCCACCCACCAAAATCTTCAAGATCTTGTAAAGACAGGACAGTTTCGAGCTGACCTTTTGTATAGAGTCAGAGTGGCAAGATTGCATCTTCCAGCTCTGCGTGATCGACGCGAAGATATTTCTTTACTAAGCGAGGTCTTTTGTGATCAATCCCGTGCGATCACCCAAAAATGGAATATCCAAGAACTCAGTGCCGGAGCCATGCAAAGGCTTTTGGAATATCGATGGCCTGGAAATGTCCGGGAGCTCAAGAGTGCCTTGGACTACGCATTCATTCACTGCCATGGGACAGTGATTCAGTTATCCGATCTTCCACCAGAATGTTTTGAGATGAATGAAGTTTCCCAAATGTGGATGAATTCTGAGCTTGATGAAAAAGAACAGATTATCGCGGCCTTGAAGCGTGCCAAAGGTAAGCGTGCTGAAGCGGCAAGAATTCTGGGCATGAGTCGATCCACATTGTATCGACGCTTAGAGAGTCTTGGGCTTCCCTCAAAATAATTAAGTGCTAAATTAGTATGGGATGATTCTTTCGTTTGGAATTGTGAGAGTTGAGTGACTAGCACTGGACAAGATCTACACATCTGAAACGAGCCTCAAATCTGTAGTAGTTTAACTTGCCAAAAATGGCATAGAATTTCTTTCCATGCCGGGTCAAATGGATTCAGACTTTTCATGGAATTGGCTGAAAATATGGAGTAGCTGTCTCGAAGAGACATGGTTGTTGTAACACAGGAGGTGTTATGTATCGAATGGGATCACGAGTTCTTGGTTTTCTGGTTGCTGTATTGATCGCTCCAATAGCGCATGCGGGAGTCTTGAGTCAAATTGAGTTGAAAGATGGTAGTCGTGTCTTTGGTGAAATTGTTGAGATGACCGAAGGGAAGTTGAAAGTACAAGCCGCCTTTAGTGAAGAGGATCCTATTGTTATTCGTTGGAGTGAGGTTGTTGGATTGACGTCTGAGGAGTCAATGATATTGGTATTAGATGATGGGATTACGCTAAATGGAAAACCGCAGACGAGTGAAGCGGGCATTCTTCAAGTGCAGACCACCTTATTGAAGCGCCCTTTGCCCGTAAAAGTCAGTTCAATTCTTTCTGTTAATCCCCCAGTCAAAAAGGCCGTGGAGTATACGGGAAATATCAACTTTGGTGGTTCTATAAACTCAGGAAATACAAGACTCAAAAGCGCGAGCCTCTTAGGTGAGTTAATTGCTCGCAGTGATCGGTTGCGGTTGACGCTACTTGGGCGTTGGATATATGGAGAAAATGAAGGTGCGGTAATTGCGCGAAATGCTTTTGGAATGATCAAGCTAGACTTCTTTATTACGAAACGATTCTACGCCTATTCGAGTGCGATTTTTGAACAAGACACATTTCAAGATTTACAATTGCGAACCTCGATTAATGCTGGGCCGGGCTATCAGATTATCGACAAGGGGGACTTTGTCAGCCCGTATTACCGTGAGATGCGACTCAGCGGTGAAATTGGACTCGGTTTTTTCAACGAAGACTTTAAGGTTGCGTCAGACAATAGTTTTGTCAGTGGCCGTTGGGCAATTGATTTTCTCTGGCCTATTTTGTCGACGGTAACATTTTTTCATCAACATCAGGGATTTCCATCATTAGAAAAGACGAGCGATTATTACATTGTCAGTCAACAGGGAGTTCGATTGAACATGTGGGAAAATTTTATTTCTAGCTTCCAAGTCAATTGGCGATATGACAATACGCCATCTCCGGGAAACAAGAAATCTGACTATCTGTATCTGTTGACGCTAGGGTATGCCTTTGATGCCTAACCTTTAGATCCTTTGATACCATTAAGATATTCCTGAGCCTCAAGTCGTAGGGCAGCCTACATGTGTGACTCTTTATTAACGTTACGCATGTGCGTTATCGCAGTCTCTTTCCTTTTTTCTCCTCCAACCGTGTTCCACCTTTCCTATAAACTGAGACAGTTTTGAAACAATTCTCTGTTTCATGATTCAGCTCCGCTGCATAGCTTTTTCTCTAATTCACCATAAGAGTTTGATAATAATAATGAAATTTCTCATTGTAATTTTGGCATTGCATTTGAGTACATAAAACAATTATCCGGTCATGGATGCATCGTAACTAGCACGAGACAGTGGAAGGGAATACCTCTTACACGAATGGATTCCGTACCCTAAGAAGGTTTTTAAGAATAATCTCTCTTTAATTTCCGCACTCCTTGTGTTTCTTTTCTGAAGTAGAAATGAGTCCCT
>JBMYWX010000056.1:0-14050 GCA_049607825.1 Nitrospirales bacterium | reverse complement strand
GCGAACAAGAGACCAATGACGAGCAGTGGCAAAGTCATAGATAATGGGACATTCTGTTTAGTTATCTAGGTTTCTATTCTGAAATCTTACTCAGAGTAAACGTTCCTCCGGGATCCAACGGATCAGAATCTTGTTCGATACGAGTATACCACCAACGCCCCGTTGCAGATTCAAGGTCTTGATCTAAATGCATTTCAAATCCACCTTCTCGATCATTTTCCTGCTGATGCCACGTCCCTTTCCACAGCCCATTCTCTAAGCTCGTTGTCGTAAATCGACCCTGTTTCCATTCATACGTCCCATTTCCGTGCTGATCAAAAGTCAACGGATAGACAGCACTTGCTTCTTTATATTCCCATACTCCTTTAAGATCCCGCAGTTGGATCGTGGAAAATACTCCCCCGTCTTTCTGTCGTACCACATTCTGTGATGTTGAAGAAGTCGTCGTACAACCCCATACACCAACCCACAGAAATAGACACATCACCCATATGTACCGATGGTCCCCAAACATACCTTCCCTTTAATCTCTCAATAAATAAGAGTCAGACCTCTTGAATGATGTATTCAAAATCAGTAGTACCCCTTTCAGAAATTAGCGCAACCCAATAAACATAATCGCTAGACGATGAAAATACCGCATACAAACAACTCATTCGCCTTGCCCCAGGATCATCCGTCCCTAATATTTTCTGGGTAAACCATAGAAAAATCAAGCATCCTATTACCTGTTTATTTAGGTTTTCGCTTGTTCTTGCCGATACAGCCTTTGATCCAACGAGTTTAAATTATTAAGGGTCAACCTTTTACTCTACGCCTCTCTGGCGCTAATGCAAGGAGTGCAGTATGGATACTGTGACAGAAGTAACTTGCCCTGAATGTGGTGAGGTGCAAGCCACAGCTGAAGAATGCATGTCTTGTGGTGCCAGTTTGATCAGGCCAGACGAAGACATTCCAATCATGGAAGGAAAAAAGATTGTCTCATCGCCTTGGCCAACAAAGACGGAATCGACATCCGCAGCTCCAACCTCAACGACGACGGCAGAGTCTGCTCTCAATGATCCTTTTCCCTTCCCAGAACCACAACCTGATTCCGAAAAATCCAGTTCTATCTCCGAGAAAAACGCAACGGCTATCGAGCAGCCATCCGTTACGACAAATTTACAACCTACAGAGATACACGATGAGGAACAAATTACTGAAGTACATGCAGAGACACGAACACCTCAACCACATGTTGCACTCCCATGGCAAGCAATTTCCAATTCACAAGAGCTTGAAATACAGGAATCCTCTCCCACGAATGTGCCATCGCCAACTGTCAAACCCTCTGACTCTTCAAACGTTGAACAGCAAGTAAATGTGGAACCACCCATACCAGAACCTATCGCGAATGAAACAGCTGCGTCACCGGATCGTGTGCGACATCTGCATTTTTGGGGAAACGGGAAATCTCTCTTTGGAATATTCATTGTCAACACTTTCCTCACACTCATCACACTCGGCATCTATTCATTCTGGGGTCGCACACGGGTCCGTCAATTTCTTAATAGTCAAACAAGTTTTGCAGCCGCAAGGTTTTTCTATCATGGCACAGGCAAAGAACTGTTTACTGGATGGATAAAAGCTATGCTGGTGTTTGGTCTTCCGTATATAACCTTGAGCGCACTCCCATATCTTTGGCATGGCATCCCAACCTATATCCCTCAAGTAATCGCAGGACTCCTATTCCTTGCATTTATCCCTGTTGCCGTCGTTGGGGCACATCGATATCGATTGAGTCGTACGTCTCTAAGTAATATCCGATTTTCTTTTCGTGGAACGGTTTCAGAATACACAAAAATATGGCTAAAAGGTTCAGTGCTCACCCTATTGACCCTGGGCATCTACTATCCTTTCTTTGAAAATACCCGTCGACAATATCTCGTCACCCATTCCCAATTTGGAAGTCAGACCTTCGAATACGATGGACAAGGGAAGGAATTGCTCACTATCTATAGCAAAGCAACCGGACTTTACCTCGCAACAATTCTCCTCTTAGGCGGCATCACACTCGCTTCGATCACGAGTTATTTTTCAATGTCAGTCAGTGACATGAAGACCATCCTTTTTGCGTCTAGCTCTTTACCGATTATCCTCATAGTCGGACTTAGTGTTCCCTGGTTTTATCTGCAAGCAGCTCGGCAGCGTTTCTTTTGGAATCATACAAAATTTGGCGACGCTCGATTCAACTCAACAGTCACAGCTTGGAAAATATTCGAGTTACGTCTCGGACATTTTGTTCTTTTAATGAGCACACTCGGACTTACGTGGCCTTGGGTACAAATTCGCAATCTTCAATTCCTATATTTCTACACAAGCCTCCGTGGTCCTCTTAACCTTCATCGTGTCGAACAAGATGCGTTGGACGCGTCCCCAACGGGAGAGGAATTGGCAGGGTTCTTCGACACGGGATTTGACCTTGGCTAGAGAGTCAAATGATTGTATCTCGTCGCTCGTGCAGCGTATCTCGTGAGAAGTACCAGAAAAGAACATTCTCTCCAGACCAAACGTGCTACGGCAAAATAACATCGGCGTGACTTCTACCGAACTACAAACGGAATGGCCAGGCGTATATTATGATGGCGTCACAGCCACGCCGCACCGCGTCACCATTCAGGTACGACCATCGAGCATGCAAATCATTGCTCGATCAGGGAGCCAGTTATCGTGGGAATATCAGGACGTACGTCAAACCCAGGGCAAGTACTCAGGAGAAGCAGTTCAATTTGAAAGAGGAAATGGCATTTGTGAAACCCTTGCCATAACTGACACCAAAATTCTCAACAGCCTTCATCAGATCGCACCGGATCAAGTCACACACTTTCATAATCCAATACGTCGTCGCCAACGACTCCTCATGACAATAGGAGCAGGTATTGCCAGCATTCCCCTTATATGGGCTGTCTTCACTTGGGGCATCCCGTGGATTTCTGGCCCTATCACCACGCTTATACCGCTTGCCTGGGAAGAAGAGCTTGGGGAATTTATGGTGACGAAACTTGCACCGTCAGACAAGCAATGCACCAATCCTCAAATCGCTGATTCGCTTGAAACCATTCTTGCAACACTGAGCCAATCCATGAATTCGAATCCCTATACCTTTCAGATTCATGTGGTGGACAATCCAACCGTCAATGCCCTCGCAGCACCAGGAGGACATATTCTCGTGTTTCGTGGACTCCTCAAAAGTACTCAGACGGCTGAAGAAATGGCCGGAGTACTTGCACACGAAATGCAACACATATTGCATCGTCATGGCATGCGACTCATGGTGCAACAAGCGTCAATGGGATTGCTAGTCGGGGCTCTCAGTGGAGACGTGAGTGGAATCATGACCTTTGGACTTCAAGCTGCCCATGTATTACAAACCTTGTCTTACAATCGAGATAAAGAAAAGCAAGCGGATGAACAAGGTCTGGACCTGTTGCTTCGTGCAGGAATTTCTCCACAGGGAATGCTCGACTTCTTTCAAACTCTATTTGCAAAGTCTAGAGAAGAAAATGGAACAATCCCTAAAAGTTTCTCAAAATACTTTACCACTCATCCATCAACGGATGAACGCATTCAACGTTTGCAAACCCTCATCCCCCTAAACTTCAATCCCACAACCTCTTTACTACCGAACACCAATTGGACAGAGATTAGAGAACGGTGCGGCTCTTCAGCAATCAAGTCGACTTAATCTATAAGACTTAGAGATTCCCCAGACGAGAATGAATGGGTACTTGTATTCACTTCTTAAAAATATTCATCATTCGTAACTCTCTACCCCATACAATCTCATATTAAAATTGAGGACATGAGGTTCGAAATTCAAAACTTTACCATATGAGATTCTACGGTGGTGAAGGGTTTGCCCTTCAAAAATATAATAGCTACTACTTATGCACTGCCTAGAGTTGCCAATACAAACTACCCTCATATTCTAATTTAACTTGTTGAAATATATATATTTTTATTTATTCTCATGGATTGTAAAAAAAGGAATGTATTTTGCTGTTTCAAGGAAAGATTTCTGAACCGAATTTTAATAAGTAAATTAGGACGCATTATTACTATCCGTCATCAGCGAAGCTATATAATTTCAAGGAGGATCATGTATGAATCGAATTCTAGGTATTTTTTTAAGCCTTTTTCTCACTATTTCCATCGGTACAGCCTCGGCCGCATTTATTGATACTGCAGAAAGTGAGATGGATGATCTGTTTTCACAATCTGCATTTGGATCGAATCCAATTAATATTATGTTTAATCCCAGCCAAACTATTATCGCGCCTTCATTGTTAAATATCACGAACGACGGACAGCTGAATAGCTTGTTTAGTATGGCTCCTGAAACATCCCCCACTGTCAACATGTTTTTTGTTGATACGCTTGATTTTTGTAATTCATTCAACACCAGTATTATCGGATGCGCCAACCAACCAGGAAATAGAATGGTTGTTGAGAACTTTGGCCCTCAAGGGGGAGAACTACAGGGGATACTTAATTCGCACGAACTCGGACATAATTTAGGATTAGGGCATGTCGGGGATACTAGTAACATCATGACCGGCACCTTAAATACATCTTCACCCGGTACACTGTTTACAACAACACAGGTAGCCAATATACGAGCTAGCAATTTGGTCCAAGGTACGCTTGGCAGTGAATTTATCAAAATTACGCCAATCCTGATTGCGGCCACGAATCCAGTCCCTGCTCCCTCTGCCATGTTGCTTTTTGGGACAGGACTCGTTGGCTTTGTCGGCTGGCGACGATGGAGTAAAAAACAGTCGGACTAAGAAGATTTTCACATTATTCCGCTCGTATATTCACGAGCCTCTTGTCCTTACAGATGAGAGGCTCGTTTAATTTGCTGGAAAAGCAGACACCCTGTTCAGATACAGATTATCTACAATCTGTTCTATGGGAATATGGTCATGTGTTATTATGTCGATGTATTAAAGACATAGCAGTGCAACCCTCACACCTTGCTCACGAAGGAAAGTGATAGATGCGTTCAAGAAAAATGATCATATCTGGTGTATTGGTTATTATTTTTATGGCTATATCAACGACCGGCGTGACTAGTGCCTCAACACTTCCATCGGATAATCCTATGAACGATTGGGTGAAGCTATCAGCCAATGGAAATTTCAGTCTGAAGGCACCACCTGGTAGCCATGTTACCAAACAGTCTGGCATCGACTCTTCGGTGGTCACATTTGTGACACCGAAGGCAGAGTTACTGTCAGACTACGGGCTGTATTCGAATTCCTTGAAGGACGGTAGTGGTCTGACCGACTATATGGCGGTGCCCATCATGATTGATGGGCAAGAAGCAAGCGTTGTCACCTGGGATACAGGTGACAGCGCCGCACCCCAACGGTATTTTATTGGCGTGCACTTTCCTCAACTCAAGCAATCATTTCTCGGGTATGTCAAACTGACGATTGAAACCTTTGTCGCAGACAAACATGATTACGAACTCGTGAAAACAATCTTAAATACGATTCGCTTCAGCAAGTAACGATATTTCTATTCGTGTGTATCCATATAAACTCGCCTCATCCAGAATCCCTTTCGCTTGACTTAGGCTCGTTGAATATCTGTTAGTATTTCTCACTTTTCTGTGACGATTCAACAAGTTCCTGTCCATGTAACCTCAGAAAAATTGAAGTTGCACGTCATTAGCTAAAATGCCTCCCATAGCCATTAAATCGATGAAATTCTCAAGAAACATAACTTTTGCCTGTTAGAGCTAAGACTAGCAAGAATATTCCCCCAAAATGATGGTCTATTAGATTTGGGCATCATTCATATAGAATGATGACATGTGTTGAGTGATTAGAAAGCTACGAAGTTATTTATATCCACCATGGATTTCGTAGGTGGCTAACAATGTATGTCCTCTCAATAGCTTTTTCTTTACAACCGATACAATATAAAAACTAGCATAGACCCCAGATTCCCGTACCTAGAGCAAAATGGAGACAAGATTCATGAAGCACCATATTTCAATGATGGCGACACTCATTCTTGTTGTATTCGGAAGTACAGGCTGCACGGAGCTTGCGCCCTATCATGACAAGAACGGCTCAGCCATCGGTCCCCTTAATGACACCGAAACACGCATGGATAAGGTTAATGCGAATCGTCAACGTGGTGTGCCATCTAGAGACACCATCGTTGCATTAGCGAGTGATGCTGTTAGTGATTATATGGACCAACAACAGGGCGAGATAGAACGAGAATTTGCCCAAGAATTACAAAGTCACTCTCTTGACCTGCAACGTCTTGAGAAAGATATGATTCAACTCAGCTTACCTGGCCAGACTTTCCTTAATACGTATAGCTCCAACTTACAGACAAACTCTCGAGCGATCATAGCCAAACTCGCATCAATTATTCGTAAATTTGACAAAACCGCAGTTCACGTTATAGGGCACACCGATAGCTCTGGGACCAAGCATTACAATCAGCAGCTCTCTGAACGTCGAACAGACGCAATCACTTATATTTTGGGTAGTCATGGAATTGGATATAACCGGCTACGCTCTGAGGGTCGAGGAGAAATGGACCCTCTCACCTCAAACGAGACAGCTGAAGGTCGGCAACGCAATCGTCGAGTCGAAATTTTCCTGAAACCGATCGTAGAGGGACAAATCGAGTGGGCGTTTACCACTCCAAGCTAAGCCCACTATTCACAATATACGTGGTGACGTTACTCATTACGATGGCCTCATTTTTTCACAAAGCTGATATGAGATTTATACTCCTGAATCGCTGCTGCTAGAGACTTTCCACCAAGAGGGATATTGGCATCAAGTGTATCTTCGATCTCTTCATCATCAATGATCACATCATACCGCTCTTGCACATTTGTCATCACCGCACCCTGCGTGATTTGACTCGGCGGCATATAGATTTCCTTCCACACTTCCTTCTCGACTAAACACACATCCTTGAAACGTTCATACAACAAAGCCAGTTTTTCAGGATCACTTTCCCGTTGCTTCTCATCAGACATACAGTTCTCCATTTCATTGATATGTATCGTGACGACCACTATCTCGTTTGAATCCGCTCGCTTTAGCTTTCACGCCTTACGTCTTCTTTCCATATCCCCCACCACCAGGTGTTTCGATTGTGAGGATATCACCCGCTTGGACATCAATGCGACATTTACTGGGTAGTTCTTGAATTCCTCCTCCAGTCTTCAGCTGATTCCGCCCTGTTTGTCCGGGCTCGCCCCCAGCCAGTCCGTAAGGTCCTTCGTGACGTCGTTCTGAAAGAATGGTCACAGAGGCCCCATGGACAAACTCGTACTCACGGCATAGACCATCACCACCACGAAATACTCCTTGTCCGCCAGAGTCATTCCGTATTTCATATGTTGTCACTCGAAAGGGATACACATATTCCAAGGCCTCGACTGGCGTGTTTAAGGTATTCGTCATATGAGAATGTCTCGCACTGGCACCATCTCTAGTTGGTCCTGCCCCCATGCCACCGGCAATGGTTTCGTAGTAAGCAAACGGTTGCTGTCGACCAGAATCCCATCCACCGATAGCAATATTGTTCATGGTGCCTTGGCTGGCACTTGGAATTCGTTCCGGGCAAGCTTGTGCCAAGGCGCCTAACACCACATCAACTATCCGCTGAGAGGTCTCCACATTTCCCCCAGCCACGGCAGCAGGTGAACGGGCATTCACGACCGTGCCTTCTGGTGCGACAATATGAATGGGCTTCATGCATCCACTATTCGCTGGAATATCAAGGCCCAGAAGACATCGGAAGACGTAAACGGTTGCAGAGAGTGTGATGGGATAGACCGCATTCATACTCCCTTTGCATTGACTAGCGGTCCCTTTAAAATCAACAGTGACATCATCTCCAGCAATGGTCACCGTGACCATGATCGTCACAGGCTCCGACGTCACCCCATCATTATCAAGTCGATCCGTAAAGCCATACTGGCCATCCGGTAAATCGGCTATCAACTGACGCGTCATACGTTCACCATACTGCATGAGCGCATCCATGTCCTCACAGACTTGCTCGAAGCCATATCGCTGCACATAGACTTCCATGCGTGTGACTCCAATTCGGTTGGCGGCCAGTTGTGCATGAAGATCCCCGGCACGTTCAATGGGCGTACGAACATTAGCCAAAAACAAATTCCATACATCTTGATTGATCACTCCTCCGTAAACCAGTTTAATTGGCGGAATAATGACACCCTCCTGATACAGTTCCTCTGACAATGGCATTGACCCTGCCGACATACCACCCACATCCGCATGATGCGCACGATTGGCCACAAATCCAACGAGCTCTTCAAGCCCATGGTTTTTGGCGTAGATCGGTGACACCATCGTAATATCAGGAAGATGAGTGCCGCCTTGAAAGGGATCATTCACCATCGCCACATCCCCTGGAGAGAGATCAAGAGCCTGAAGACAAGCCTGAACCGAAAGTGGCATCGCACCAAGATGCACCGGAATGTGGGCCGCCTGTGAAACAAGCTGCCCTCGAGCATCGAAGACAGCACAAGAGAAATCACACCGCTCTTTGATGTTTGGTGAATAGGCAGACCGTTGGAGACGCACCCCCATCTCTTCTGCCACCGACACAAAGAGGTGTTTCATGATTTCTATTCGTATGGGATCATTCATACTTACATTCCTACATCAATCACAAGATTGTGATACTGATCCAATGTGGCAGAGTCAGCTTCGCCAAGATAGATAGTCGTATCCTCTTGCACAATAATGGCAGGACCTTCTATCTCATGCCCTGCATGGAGAAAAGAACCGCGATAATGTGGGATATCTTGGACCTGTCCTTGCAAGACGACCGGCCGCCGACACCAAATTGCTCCACTCACATCGGAAATTTTACCTTGATAGGAAGGCAGCACGGGGGGCACAACCATTCCAATAGCCCGAACTCGCACGTTCACGATTTCAACTTGGGCTTCTTGATGACAAAATCCATAACGTTGTTGATGAAGGACATCAAACTGCGCTCGAAAATTCTCACTAAGCGGCACAGCTAATTCAAACGACTGCCCCACATACCTCATATCCAATTCTCGAACCACTTCAATGTCATCTGCAGTCAGACCCTGACGGTGAAGATCTTTTACCCCATGTTCCGCAAGAGGTTGAGCCCGAGACTCGAGGTCCTTATATGATGCGTGACCTGCCATCATCAGAGTCTGCACATAATCCATCTGCACATTGGCTGTCAGCATCCCTAACGCAGACAAGGTTGCTGCCATCGGTACAATCAAGACCCGAGGAATAGCAAGCTGACGAGCCAAATCACACGCATGTAACCCACCCGCACCGCCAAAGGAGACTAAGGTACAATCCCGGGGATCATGCCCACGCTCCACAGAAATCACGCGTATCGCACGCTCCATATGCGCATTGGCAACCTGCACCACCCCAAGCGATACGTGTTGCATCTGATCAAGATTGCATGTCGGAGAAAGAGAAAGGTCTCTAGCTAACTGTTCAAACGTATTAACCGAGTTGGCACGATTTAATCTCATCGTCCCATCTAAAAATCCGTCATGAGGAAGACGACCAAGAACCACATTAGCATCTGTGACCGTGCACTGCTCACCGCCTCGGTCATAACACACAGGTCCTGGGGCTGCGCCTGCACTCTGTGGGCCAACTCGAAGTCCACCGCCTGCATCACGATAAGCAATCGACCCTCCACCAGAACCTACGGTATGAATATCAATAACGGGGATACGTACAGGCAACCCTCCAACTATCGCCTCATTCGTAACTCGTAGATGCTCCGTGACTAAGGAGACATCGGTGGAGGTTCCCCCCATATCAAATGTAATCAGATTTTCATACCCTGCAAGTTTGGCCACATAACGCGCCCCTACCACCCCACCTGCCGGACCAGACAGAATAGACCGCACCCCTTGTCCGCGAGCTTGTTCCACCGACATTCTGCCTCCATTAGATTGCAAGATATGAAAGTCTGATGGCCCCACTTTCTGCTGTACTTTGGCAAGATAGCGATCAAGCACTGGCGACACATATGCATTGATAGCCGTCGTACTGGTTCGCTCATACTCACGAAACTCTGGAACCAGTTCATGAGAAGCAGTCACAAAAAATCCCTCTTCTCGAAGACGAGTAGCAACGAATTGTTCATGATCAGGAAACACAAATGAAAATAAGAAACTCACCGCCACAGATTCGATTTCGTGATGTTGCAGACGCTGAATGATGTTTTCAATTTCCCTTGGGTCAAGCGGAGTTATCACGTTTCCTTGATAATCCACCCGCTCGTTTATTTCAAAACATTGTCCATGAGGAATGAAAGGACTCGGCACCTCAGGCAATAAATCATACAACTGTTCTCGTGTCTGTCTTCCAATCAACAATAGATCCCGAAACCCTTTGGTCGTAACCAATGCCGTCGATGAGCCCTTTCGCTCCAAGAGCGCATTCGTCGCTACGGTTGATCCATGCACCACCACACGGGCTTCATTATCCTGGATCATCTTTAACCCTTTAAGAACAGCAATCTCGGGGGAAGCAGGCGTGGACAAAAGCTTGAAACTGCGCACAGAATCATCTTCAGCATCAGCGACAACAAAGTCTGTAAATGTTCCACCAATGTCAATGCCAATGCGTTTCACTCGGACACCTGTAAAAATGACATAAAATGGGTAAGCCCCTCATCTATGAATTTGTATCAGAGGCCCACTTCCCCTGAACCATCGTGTCCGAGGACACCTGTAATTTAATCATTTTAATAGGAATGCCTTCATCGAATCTGGAAGTTTCATCATCTGACAAACTTCACCCTACCGTATTCTAGATTAACTATATGTAAACATTACAGTTGAACTGCTGAGAGAAAATCGAGAGGGGAACAGTGAAGAGATGTCGTCTATGACGCGGCCGGGCAAATGACATCTATCCTTTGACAGTGCCTTTTAGTGCCACGACTCGAGGACTTCCGCTGCCATTGTCTAAGACACGAATCGTCGCAGTATGACTTCCTTGAGATCCCGAGGAAAAGGATATGTGCATCGTGCACGATTTCCCAGTTGGCAATGTGGCCTTGGCACATTGATTATTCGTCACGGAAAATGATTCAGGATTTCGACCCACAACTTCAATCTTCACCACTTCAAGCGGCCCTAACCCTATATTAGAAAGTCGTACAATTTGCTCAGGAGAATCTGACTGAACACTATCGGTCTCAAACACCAAGAAGTCGGTGCTCATACTTGGAAGCGGGATAGCTCCTCCTCCACTCAGAAGGACTGAAATCGCATCAGAGTTGCTATCAGTTGTCGCAAGATCCGGCAATTGATCTAAATCAAAATCTTCTACAATCGCTGATGAGGGGGCCGCGCCCACGCCAAAATGCCCTGCGTTTCGAAATGTTGCTACCCCCTGACCAAGCAGCACAGAAAGACTATTCGAATCTCGATTCGTCACAACTAGGTCCAATTCATCATCGCCATTCAAATCATGAATAGCTACGGCTACTGGACTAAACCCCACTTTCATCGCTCCTCGATTGATAAATTTCCCCTGATCATCTTGTAAAAGAACAATGACACTATCAGAGAAAATACTAGTCGCGACCAAATCCTCTCGACCATCACCATTGAGATCTGCACCAGTAATTGAACTCAAGGTCAAACCGGCCTTCATTTCAGCGTCTACCGCAAACGTGCCATGGCCTTGATTCGCCAATACGACAATCATACCGTTAGGCGTTCGCCAACTAGGTTGACTCCAGGTCACGGCCACATCCACAAGACCATCACCTGTCAGATCATGAACATAGACTCCTGTAGGGAACATGCCGTCACGTCCATCGGTTTCATAGAATGTTGGTGCTTCAAAATTGCCAGATCCTTTATTGAGCAAGACGGCCACACTAAAAGGAGGATAGTATCCAAATCGTCCACTATTTGCCGCCACGATATCGATGCCGTCCTTACCATCAACATCATGCAACGCCACAAACGTGGTCCCCTTGCCCGAGGGATAGCTCCCAGTTTTCTCAAAAAATCCATTCCCCATTCCCTTAAGTACTACAATGTTGTCTTCTCCACTCGTCGCCACAACAAGGTCTAAGATCGCGTCACCATCAAGATCCTTGCTAGCAATCGCCATAGGAATTTTGCCGACCCCAAAAGATACGGCTGATCGAAACGTCCCATTGCCATTACTCAAGAGGATGGACACATCGTCTGACGTACTATTGACCGTAGCTAAATCAAGATATCCATCATGATTAAAGTCGCCTGTGGTCATGGATTGGGGAGTTCGACCCACAGGGGTGCTAGCCGTAGGCGTATACACAAGATTTTGAGCAAACACTGGGGTGCTGAACAATACGATCAACCACACGTATATGGCACATTGTGTAACACTCAAAACAGGACACCTCATAAGCAGCCTCAATTATTGATAGGATTGGTATAGTCTTTGGTTAATGCCACTTCAATAGCCTCTGTTTGTGCAATTCCACGATTGCGCACGTGGGCTGACCATGACGGATACTTCCTCAACGTGGCAAAGATGGACTTCACCACATCTGGCATCACTTGAGCCTCCCAATCATGGAGCCATACTTGCTCATCGTCATCACCCTCATAGTCATCAGGAAAATGAGCCTCCAAACTAAAGGATACCGTAAATGTCTTTTCTTCATGATACATAATCTTATCCCCTTTGTACGAATGCTAGATCGTGTGGACACAAACCCTGATTATTTGTCAGAGACTCAACATCTTGCCTATAATATCAAGATTCTCTTTCAAAAAGGAGGCTTCGCACTCATGCCAATATTCTCTTATATCTGCCAAGCATGTTCCCATTCCTTCGACTCCATTGTTCAGGGATCTCTGATTCCTGAATGTCCGAAATGCCAGTCCACGCATCTAGAAAAACAACTGACGGCCTTTGCTGTTGGAGGAAGTGACGGAAGCTATGCCATGGAAAGAGGCTCAGGAAGTTGCGGGTCATGCGGTGACCCAAGAGGGCCTGGAGCCTGTTCACTCAATTGAGTTTCGTCGCTCGTATATCGTGCCTGTGCGCTGTAGCGCTTCGGCGCACAAGCGTGAAGCGTATCTCGTCTTAGAAAATTTAGCAGAAAACGAAAGATGGTAGACGTGAGATAATAGAAGAAGGGAAAGTGTGAAGCGGAAAGAAACCTCGCCTCACGCCTCACCTCTCACTTTTCACCGCATTTATAAAAGGAGGATTTATACTATGCCAGCTTCTCAAATTGGACAAGAACTCGTCTCACTCTGTAAGCAAGGGAAAAACATGGAAGCGATTGATAAATTGTATTCTCCGAATATCGTGAGCGTTGAAGCGATGACCATGCCGGGCATGGATCAAACCCAAACAGGTATTGATGCGATTAAAGGCAAAAATACTTGGTGGGGGGAAAACCACGAAGTTCATGGAGGAGAAGTAAGCGGTCCCTTCCCGAACGGAGATCGCTTTGCCGTATTATTTAAATTTGATGTCACACCAAAGCATACGGGGAAACGCATGACGATGGAAGAAGTCGGTCTGTATACCGTGGAAGGCGACAAGATCGTCAAAGAAGAGTTTTTCTATCTAGCCGGAGATTGTAGTTAACGCACAAGTTAGATTTCGCTACTCAGACATAGCGGCCTGTTTCTTAATTTATCTTAGACTCTCATTTATCAGATCAATACCAGAGCTAATACTCTGGTCCCCCTAAAAATTCTGCATAACGTTGCCTAACAATGCTTGCTCAAACGAAAGTTTGAACCTACAACAAGCAAAGAACATCAAAGCCCGTTGGTTGGACGACCAACGGGCTTTCGTCTGCAGTCCTGCTCATCTCTCATTTCCAAAAATTCAAAAACCCATCGTTGTTTTGGCCTTAAGAGAGGGAGAGGAAAAGAGACTAATTAACACCAAGATATATCTGAATCTATACATGGTGTATCTGATTGGATATGGAAAGTTATTAAATACTTGCA
>JBMYWX010000055.1:8274-14268 GCA_049607825.1 Nitrospirales bacterium | reverse complement strand
TCCGATGGAAAGAAGAGTGTAGTGAAAGGAGGTCAAATTACACAATAAAGGATGATGGACATGATGACGATTGAGAATCTATTTGCAGCCATTATTTATCTAGGTGGAGGCGTTTTACTATCATCAGTCACCTTGTTTCTTACCCTCGCTATGCTTCTATTTGTGTGGCGTACATTTCTTGGGATTATTCAGAGCCTAGGTATTCGAACCTCAAAAAGTATCCACATGAAGCCTCTGTTTATCCATGATTCAACAAATTATATGCAATCTTCTCCACCCAGAGTCGATTAAGGCATCAACCCATTCTCTATCTATTCACTGCTATTTGTTTCTCTCTTCAAAAAACCTCATTCACTTATCCCATCACATTGGGTTATTTGCCCCTCTGAAAATGAATCCTCATTTATCCGTTTGAGCAATCGTGCGCTTTAGTGTGGGTTGCTTTCACTAATACGTATTGCACGTCAACCTTTTCTCTACTCATATCTTATCTTACGTTCATACTGATTCTCATATCCTGATATTTTATACATAGTTCCTTTGTGGAATATCTGTTTGCGGCATGACCTGAGCACAATGAGATTCCAGATGACTAAAAATCACGCGAAAGGAATGTGCTTATCATGGACTCTTTTGATCTTACATTTACCATTGCTGCCTGCCTCGTTTTTGGTTGGATTTGGATAACGACCGTCCAACGATCAAGATAAACGATAGCTCCATAATTCCTTAGTCCCTAGTAGGGATTTCTTGCCCCTTCCATTATATTGAGAATTGAGAACCCAACATTAATAGATAAGCACTCGAGACAGAGAGAGTCTATCTCTAAATAAACTGAACATCGCTATCGACCAATGACTGTCCCCCCACAGCTGCCCTCCTCAAGCCTGAATATTAGGCAAGCGGACAATATGTCCCCCCTCTCTAGATTTTCTTCTTTGTTGCAAGAGATATCTGTGACTATTATCAACCTACTCTCGTATCACTCCCATCGATACTCAAGTCAATCCCAATCCAACCGACAAGATAGGACAGGGTGATTCTTATACTAAGTTTTTATCAACAAGGGAGGTCGAGTAATGAATGTTTCAGGAATTGAGCAAGGAAGCGGCCCATTGAGTCAGGTAGCGAATGCCCTCTCTTCTTCGAGCAAACCCAGTACACTTGTTCAACGACAGGAAGATAAAGAAGAAAATTCAAAGAGTGCACTGCAGACTGGTCCCACAGATCAGCAAGGTGTTCAAGTTGAGATTTCTCGTGCGGCTAAAGCTCTCTCAGAATCCCAACTTTCCTCGCAACAAGGGTCACAGCAAGAAACGCCTTCACCGTTGGATAAAGGCTGATGTAGTGAAGTTATTCAAGAGTGCCCTCTTCATCTCTCGCTTATATCGCATCTCATAAGTTAAATCTTCGCAAATTCTCAATCGTCAATGCTCTTCCTTGTTCCATGAGGGGGGGAAGAGCATTGCTTTGGGTTACCGCCTGACGTAAAACAATTGGCAGGCCTGCGTATATCCTTCAATCCACCCCTCATCGTAAAATTTATCCAGTTGTTTTCGTAAGATCTTTGATTCTTTCTCATCATGACTTCTGCAGATGCCTTGTGCAAGCAGCATTTGATGCGCGACATCTATTAACTGTTCGCGTCGCACCCTCAGATCTTCGGAAATGAACGTCTGGATGACTTCTCTTGCTCGTTGAATAATAAAAGACTCTTGAAATGTATCATAACCTTGCTTCGCGACGACCCGCTCACGAATAACGGCGAGCTCTTTCATAATTCGCTCTTGGTCTTTTATTAAAGTGGTAAATACATCTTTTCTTGCCTCATCTCGTAAGGTACCTTCCATAGCCTCAAATGCCACCACTGGATCGGGAGTGTCTTCTGCCGGTGTTCCAAAACCATCAACTTGTTGACGATAGCCTCCAAATCGTAAACGATCATAGGCTTTTCGACTCTCTTTATCATTGAGGACTTCATAAGCCGCATTGAGCTCACGAATTTTTACTTCAGCATCAGGCTTGCCTTGATTGTGATCAGGATGATACTTGAGAGCCAGCTTGCGGTAGGCTTTCTTAATGTGATCATCTGACGAGTCTGGCTCAACTTCAAGAACTGCGTAATAATCAAGACGTGCCACTCAAAAACTCCAGGTTCAACTAAAATGAATATGTGACCAAATGCTTACATTCAGTCATTTATGACAGCATACTCTCATCGTCAATAAGTCAAAGTCATCTATGCGAGGAAAGTCGAAGGCAAGATAATGATACCGAGGAAAGGAATCGTAACGTGAGGATTAATTAGTCCGCCGGGTTAAGGGAGGACGACCAGGTCCGCCAGGATGCCACGGTCTGTTTCCGTTTTGAGCTCGCATACTGGTTCGCCGCTTACGCAGGTGATGAGCACAGAACCATCCACTGAGTGCTTTTCGAGGGCAATAAATGCAAAGCCCCTCGGCCTTGTGACGTTGCTGATAGCGTTCTTGACGTGTCATATCTATAATTATGATACTCAATAAACAGAAATATATTCAACTTCATAATATTTTCAATACTTTACAATGTTATTTTTGTGGTATTTTTACTTACCATTGACCAGACATTCACTTATTACTTTAAAAAATACCTAAAATATTAAAGTAATGCATAAACTTCATAATCATACCCGTCCATAATATTTCCTCACCAATTATGCCTAACATTCTCTTATGTTGCACTACTCTTATATTCTTTTTGATAGGAATGCAGAATTCTTTAATTGCTCATTCGAGCTCTTTGGAAACGGCATTGAGTCATTCACCACGGCCTAAGTGCTCAAACCTTAAATACGAAATACTGCCTACGAGAGAATCTACGTTCAGTGGTTTCACTTCTTATTGTTTAAGCATAGTCCGCTCAACTCAGAAGAATGAGCAGCTGGTCACGATCGATGCCCTACTAGGCTCTCCCACGCTCTTTCATAAACAAAATGTGACAGTCCGAGGAATAATCGCTCAGCCTGAAATTCATCTCGACGATACAGAACTGTTCTTTAATTTTGTGTTCTTACTAAAGGATGGAAATAAGTCGATTATTGTGTTTGGTCGACACGACCGCACTCAAGGTGGGAGCTCCATAACCATGGGTAATACCGTCGAAGTCACTGGCACATTCTGGAAAGATCGCATTGCACATGAATATCATTTTAAAAATAACCTGGAGGCCATCACCATCAGACCCTACCCCTCATTGACTCCTGATCGCACCTAACCTCGCCCCTCCAAGCATCTTCAAATATATCGTATCAACTGGTTAACGGCAGCCATGGTCCCTACAGGTGGCATTTGCTTTGTTGAAGAAGGCATCATTTGAACACTCTCTAATGCCTGCCGCCATTCTCCTGCATAAAAATTATCAAAGGTTAACTCTATTGCTTGGCCGTATTGATGGGCAAAATCAACAAGGGACTGTTCATCTACAAAGTTATACCGCCTGACATACACAAGCGGTTTTTGCAACTGAACGGCTTCAAGAATAGTGGCATATCCTGGCTTGGTTACCACCACATCTGCTTCAGCTAAAATTTCCCGAAATGAGAGTCCAATAGAATTAGTAGACAGAATTCGAGAATACCCCTCGCAATTAAATGATCCGCTCATCAAGAATTTATAACCTTGTAGGGATTCGAGCTGACCAAGAGGTAGAGAAGATAAGGGAATTCCTCCAAACGCAATCAGAACTAGTCGTTCCTCAACCTTTACCTTAAGTTGCGCACGAACCGTGCCTCGAACCACAACCGGAGCTGAGAGAATTGGCCCAACATCTATCATATGTGGAAACGCCACCATTGGAATGCTTGGGAACGGTCGTATTATCATGATGGCCTTTTGATAGGCTTGACGAATCTGAGCCACAATTTTCTCCTGCGTAACACAGCCAGGCTCCAGGTACTCTGCTAACACTTGGTCCCAGGACAAAGAAGCAACAGCAACAGCTGGACAGCCCGCCTTCACGCCAGCTGCAATGCCTAAATGTGAAATATTAGATAATACGAGTCCAGGCATCTCCTTTCGAATTGCTACCGCTTCATCTGTCACCCGCGTTTCCCATTTCGCATGAAACTCCTCATAGGCTCGCCAGGTTTTTGCGATATCAATATGCAATGGATCATCCTGGATACATCCAATGTCTTGTTGTGAGAAGGAATGCTCCCAGGAAATCATAAGTGTCTCTTGAAAAAATGTTATGGGAACTGTTGTGCGCAGGATGACATGAAGATCAGGAATCCTTTTACCTAACTCATTCAGGATAGGAACAAGTTGAGCCGCATGTCCAAACCCGTGACCTGTAATGGAACACCAGACTACTGGCATATACGGCCTACCCAAAGTTTTTGATTAAGTAAAAATAGGCCAGGTTGCATTCTCACCCCTTTGTAGAAATTTTCTTGCATGACTTGTTATTACCCGAATACCCTCTCTACAATTTGGTAATATGATTCCTAAACGAGTGGATCAAAAGCGAGGACGACACTGGTCTTATTATCCCATGACCTTTCTGATGATGGGAATCTGCACTATGGCAATCCTTACCCAAGCTTGTACTAGATCCTCTCCACGCGGTCCTTCATCTATCGAACCCAAGCCCACCCTCTCCCCATCTTCTCACTCCAATATTGAGCAACAGCTCCTAAAAACCGTTGAAGGTGCAGAACGTTTGGGGAAAGGAAATCCATTGGTTCTCAGCAGCCTCTATAGCCTCGCAACTTATTATCGTTCTCAACAGCAATACGACAAAGCTGAAGAACAATATCAAAAAGCGTTACAAATAAAGGAAGAACTAAGTGGGCCGGATCACCCTGATATTGTGATTATTCTAAATAATTATGCAAACTTACTTCGAGAGGCCAAGCGATACGCAGAAGCAGAAAGTTTAGCGTCTCGCGCCGCGACCATTTTGACTAAGAACTCACCGCCTTTATCTACAAAGCCACGATCCAAGTAAAATCGAATTCCTACAGTCTTCATGCCGGACCACTAGGGCATTTTCACCCTAGAATAATAGGTAAGTTTTGCCGCCATGTTAATTGCCGTCCTGCACGTTACTACTCGTTTTGATATTTTATTACCCACTACATAACATAACCTACGTGTAAGATATGGCATGGAACTTGATGCATATCTTACATGTTATGAATCATCAACCTAGGGCAAAATAATTGTGAAAAAAAAACTATGTAGTCCTAAAAAGCCACTTTCCTCAAAAAGAAAACCTCTTAAGGCTGTAAGCGCATCGCCCCCAGTTTCCTCTCGTTCAAAATCAGCACTTCCTCGTTGTACACGATGTGGGTCTCGGACTGTCCACCTTGAACAACTTCAGCAAGAACTCTTGGCAACTCTGAGTTTGCATTGCTTAATTTGTGGGCACCATGCCTTTCTCGGCAAGCCCGTGGTACGACTGATTCGTCGCCCTGAAATTCCCCGACCTATAGAACAGAAGAAAGCACAGTCCGCGTAATTATCATCAAGACAGTTTGTTCCCCTTAGTCCCTAGACCAGTAAGAGCAACTACCACACCTCTGCTCTGAAACTAGGTGGCTCCAGCGAATATCGCTTAAGACCTTGCAGAAGCTGATCACGTGCGACTTTATTTCCACAAAAACGAACATGGTGCTGATGTACATGGGGACACACATTTAGCAGTGCCCCTAAATCTACCATGCTCTCCCCTTCTGAATTTTCACGGATTTGAATAATCCTACCAGTCGTGAATGGCCAATCGCCTGGCCAACTTTTCGTGAGCACCGGATGATACGTGAAGTTATGAGGGTATACACCTTGAAGGGCAAGGAGCTCTTCATGTGCCATCAATTGCTGCTCATGCTGAACACTGACCACCAATGTTACCGATGCGCCCTGATGAGTTGAGGTACGGCCAAACTGAAAGTGCTGCATATAGCGAAGAACCACTGAAGCGAACGCTTCGTTGAGCTCAAACAGATCAATGTCCGAG
>JBMYWX010000055.1:0-8264 GCA_049607825.1 Nitrospirales bacterium | reverse complement strand
GAAAGAAAGGGGGTTACTCCTGTTGACAATGCTAATGCAAAAATACGCAAATGTTCCCACTCCCCGTCCGATTCAAGGCGTAGATTGCTTGGATGACATGATCGACTATTTTCATAGATGAGCAATGCTGAGTGATCCTCATTCCACTGAACTCGGATTTCAATTGTTTGACCAGTTTCTTCCCATTCGAGAATTTCACCAGTTTGCCACCATTCCGATGAGTCTGACTTCTCGGTATGAGTAAAATTAATAATGGTCTCTAGGCGATTCGCTGAATCAATTGTAGCATTTGATCGTGTATACATCCGTCGCCGCCATTTTCCCGTTCGAACACCCCAGGGTTTTGCAAGAAATGCCGTTCCTGGACGCATAGTATCGTGAACAGGATATGTCACTCCATCAACTTCCCACTCTTTGGGTACTGTTAATTCAATAATTCGAACTTCTCCTGGATCAATGGTCGTGACGTTCGTGATGCGGCCAGGTACAACGAGTTCTGACATATGTTTAAATTCCTATCATCCTAAAATATTTTGGCTTCCATCGTTCAAGTGTTTCCACTATACTACTAGTGATTACGAGAGAGAAATCCTTATGGCCATCCACCCACTAGATTCTTTTCCACCTCTTCACCCTGAGCCCACAAAGAAACGTGCGCATGACTCAACTCATATCTCGAATGATTCAACCCCGCCCCCTTCCTTGAATCCTCAATCAGCGACACAGGACACTCTTGAGTTATCAAAGGACAGCAGTGACTATAAGGCCATTCAAGAAGCAATCAAAGAGGTACCTGACATTCGCCAAAACAAGATACAAAGAATTCAGGAGGCATTAGCAGCGAAACGCTACCAGGTCTCAAGTACAGACCTGGCCGATCGACTGATTCAAGACACCATTATCAACACGCCCCGTAAGCCAGGTTAATTCTCAAACATTCCTCCTGATCGCTCTTTTTTCTCTCTTTAAAAGCTTTCTCTAAATTCTGCTTACTCCTACCAACAATTAGCTTTAGATTTTCTCTCTAGGAAACCGAAGAGTAAAGAGATTGGCTAGCCTTGTCGACATCATACAATATGAGTAATCAATCTCGAACCATCTTATCCTCTAATTCCAATACCCTTTGGCTTACTCTTCCAGGGGAACCAACTTCAATTATGATCAGATCTCAACTATTAGGGCTGGGACCAGATCATTCCTTACTATGTGCACTTCCTCAAGAACCAATCGCTGCGAATCTAACTCCAGGAACTTTCTGTAAGGGTCGCTCATTACTGGATGGCGAAACATACCAATTTGAGACAACAATCCAAGAAGTGCTCACTTCCAGTCAATCTCTACGCCTCAACCCTCCTGATGAAATCAGACGAGAAGCTGCACGAGTCTATCCTCGTCTCCCAGTGGATTTATCGGGTACAGTCCGTCCCATGAGTGATTACTCCAAGGTCTTAGCTGTACTCCCAGTGACTATCAGTAATTTGTGTCCTACAGGCTGCCAATTGACAGCACCATCCGAAGCATGGCCAACAATCACAACTATGCAAGTGATCTTAACCTGTCAACTCCCGGAGTTTTCACATAATTCAAAATTTCATGGAAAAATTGAATGGATTGACCCATCATCAGAACTGTACCTTGGCATACAATTTCGCTTTCAATCTGAAGAAGATGCGGCACGCCAAGACTTGCTTCGGTGGTTTACTTCTCAGCAGGCTAGACTTATCAATACCAGCGCCTAAACCATCCTTTTTGACTCTCACATTATTTTAAAGCCTGCTCCCGCCCCTGCGTACTCACCCCTTTCTGTCTTCCTCTTGCAGACACACCTCTACTCATTTAAAATAGACCATCCTTATCCTTACGTAACAACGGCTAGGACATCTAGCCTAAGACTATTGTTATAGAGATCATATACGTTCCGTGATTGATACATGAACACATACAGCGGATTCATTCTTTCGGCCATTTCCCCTAACTTCAGGTAGATAGGATCTTCGTTATGAACGAACAAATTGATAATCGGAATATTATTGAGATAGGCACATTGAAAACTCCTCGAGAGGTAAAAGAACAGTTACCCTTAATAGAACCTGCGGAAACGCTGGTCCGACAAACGCGGCAGGCCATTCAAAATATTCTTAACGGACATGATAGACATCGAGTCCTTGTAATCGTTGGCCCCTGCTCTATCCATGACCCTCAAGCTGCGTATGAATATGCAGAACGACTGAAAGAAGTAGTTGATAGAACACGTGAGCATTTCGTCATTATCATGAGAACCTATTTCGAGAAACCTCGGACCACTGTTGGCTGGAAAGGTCTCATTAATGACCCTCACCTCGATAGTAGTTGTGACATTGATGCCGGCTTTCAATTGGCGAGAAAAATCCTTCTAAAAATCAACGAAATGGGAATCCCATGTGGAACGGAGTTTCTTGACCCGGTCACGCCTCAGTATTTGTCTGATTTAATTAGTTGGTCCGCAATTGGCGCGCGAACGACTGAAAGCCAAACGCATCGCGAGATGGCCAGTGGGCTATCGATGCCCGTCGGCTTTAAGAATGGCACTGACGGAGGACTCCAAGTTGCGATCAATGCCATGATTGCGGCACGCCACCCGCAAAGTTTTATTGGGATCAACGTCGATGGCGTCACTTCCATTATTAAGACCAACGGGAATCACGATCGTCATATTGTCCTGCGCGGCGGTGGAGGGAAAGTCAATTATCACTCCGAAGATATTGCTCGTGCCGAGATTGTGCTTCAAAAAGAAGAAATCAAACGAGCCATTATGGTGGATTGCTCACATGGTAATTCTGAAAAAGATCATACTCGGCAAGCTAATGTTGCACGCTCGGTCCTTCAGCAAGTTAGCAGAGGACAAGAAGCCATCATGGGCCTGTTACTGGAAAGTCACCTAAACGCAGGCAATCAAAAATGGGAACAAGGAAAGGCTCTAGACTATGGAGTCTCTATTACTGATGCGTGTTTAGGTTGGGACGAAACTGAACGTCTATTATATGAACTTCAAGAAGGGCTTAAACAAACAGCTCAAGAAAAGACGGTATCACTCTGATCTTACTTCCTTCAAATTTTTCCCTCTATGCTTTTGAGTGAGATTCGCCTCAAAATACCTTTCACTTGCCCCTTATCCAAGATTCTTGTCAGCGAAGCATCGCATTTCTGCTTATTTTCATAAAAAACCTTGTGAAAATAAGAAATGAAACAAGACTAGACTGTGACTACCCCAATAAACGTCACTTTATGTTTTAGGCTGCAACTAGAGGTATAAACAGGCTCCAACACCGGTGGCATACATGAGAAACTAGGGGTAGATAAAGAACATAGCTACCGAGCCACATAGTGAGGAATGTAGTTTTAGATTCGCTTTACTTTCCGAGAGAAGAGTTAACGACAGGTTCGAAAGAACGTGCTGAAGATTCAGGCGAATCTTCATGCGTATGACAACCAAGACAATGACAAAGGCGACGATTCCAAAATCCTGCGAAGGCGATTAAAGAGGCACCAATAACATCACACGTAATTTCCCCAAGACTACTGGGATTCATCCAGACGTGAGCCACCACAAGCAAAAACAAGCCTACAGCCGTAATAATTGCTGGCCGTAGATCACGATGTAAGGGATAAGTGGCCAAAAGGCCAAAGCCGGCTAAGACACCAATAATCCCAACAAAAAACCATTCTGTCGTATCCGCAAGCAATCCTCCTAAGAGCAGGTCCAGCCCATCCCAAGAATGAGCAGCAATGACTGGAAGAGCTAGCAGAGCGAATGGGGTCAGGGCACAATGAACTGCACAGACTAACGAAGCGATTGATCCAGCTTTTGAAAGTGTCGCACCAAATGTTTTCATAGAGTTATTGGCATTTCGGACATAGTCCACTAAATTCTAATGTATGTTCATTCACAACGAATTGTGTTTCTTTTTCAATAAATGCCGTTAACTTTTTTAACGGACACAGTAATAAATCAACAATTTTTCCGCAGGTTTGGCAACGAATATGGTGATGATGTTCACGACCATGCTTAATTTCAAAACGAGCTTGCCCTTCCTGATGGAGCTCAATCTGTGAAACTACGTTAAGATCACGAAGCACCGTCAGTGTTCGATAGACCGTTACGAGATCGATAGAGACCTTATTCCGCTGTAAGCGATCATAGAGCTCAGAGGCACTCAATGGAGATTTTGTCCGCTCAAGAACCGCTAAGACTGCCCGTCGAGTTCTAGTTAATCGATGTCCTGCAGCTCGTAAGTCTTCATTGATAGAATTTTTCATGAATGTCTCTTCCTCTAATTGCAACTCTATTGCAATTACCAAAAAAAACATAAAAAAGTCAACATCGATCATCATAATCCTTTGAGAAATATATATAAACGTAGTGAAATTTTAGAGAAATTTAGCAAATAAAACGGGAAGGGAAATCTTAACTGCGATTGCGTAGGGACGTAGTGAACTGATACGAACCTGCTAGAGAAGCAGGAGGAAAACTAGAGATGTGAATCCAAGCGAATGGATGCTTCGGCAGTTGGTGACGAGGAAGAGGGTTGCTGTTTGGTCTTAGCAGACTTACTCACTCGAGCCTTGGCTTTCTTAGGAGTGGTCTTTTCAGATCTCATCGACTTGGGTTCTATGGATTCTATTTCTTTTCCAAGATGAAGAAGAACTTGCTGCTGAGACAGAGCCAACGCCTTTAACTCACCTATTTGAACCGTGACTCTTGTCAATTCAGATTTCTGAGCAGTCAGTTGATCTCGTAGGGCATGAACCTCCCATAATAATTCATCCGTTTCGAGCTTCGTTGCAGTTGCGATAGAGCTTGATGTGTTCGCAGTCGATTCTGAGACATTTGATTCTATCGCTGGGGGGATGAATGCCACAGGCGTGCTTGAAGTTGATTTGCTCTTCTTAAGTGAGTGCAAAATTTTGCGGGAATACCGTTGAGCACCGTGGCTCGCACCGGCAAGACTACCCGCACACCACACCCCTGTTTTTTTTGCACCTACCAAGAGGTCGGACATAGATGCCACAATATAAGCCATGGTTCCTACACACCCATGATGACAGAACGACGCACATTTTTTGAAGGATTCAAAAATTCGTTGAACACTCCCACTTAATGATTTTGTCACCTTCGAAAATAACTCGATGCTCATCGTAGGCATGGAATCTCCAACTTGAAGTCGCAAATGTGGAGCATTCTCACGGGAAATCTGTTCTTTCGATTTTTCACGTTCGGTCGGAAGAATCTGGATAAGATTAAGAGGGGTTTCGGTTTTCTTCCATTTCATATTCATAGAAAAACTCCAATTTGCTTAGCAGCAAGAACATTACAGATGTCCTACTACTAGCAGTCAGGGAATGGATGAACGATGCGAACCAACCGAAACTTCATTCAATGCCAAAAAAGGTAAAGAAAGACTGCCTATCTTTATTTCTTACTCCGATTTTCAGCTAGAGTCAATGTCACGAGAGGGTCTTTTAATGATAATCCTGACTGGATTTATTCCATTGGCAGAAACGTCACCACCTTACATAATGTAATGTATTACTTTACATTACTCAGCCCATTCAATATCTTGCATATTGAAGGCACTCGACCCACCATAGCTGCTCGTCATCTAATATATGACTGGTGGAAGAAAGTAAATCTAGAGCTAGAATCTAGAAAATTTCTAAATCTAGCTCGTGCAGATTTACTCTATTTTCCTTCAAAAATATTTAACTATTTTGTATAAATAAAGATACCTCCCTTCAGAAACTACTGATTCAGCAATACTTGACTTAATACCAATTTTTGACAATAAAATAGTAACCTATCAATCTTTCACAGAAATCTATCTATGCTGATCAAGAATATTAGCCTTCTATGCCTTTCTATTCTCTATGGATTCTTCCCAATTATGTCAGGATGTTTTTCACTCCCTCAAATTGAGACACCAGTCCATCAAAGCCCTCAAGGTCAGATTATTCTCAAGACATTCTCACATGACTCCGTAAAGAGCACTCATCCATCTGACATAGAGAATCAACTTTTGCAAGAAGCCCTCCGAGGACTTCGCATTCATCAAAAGAGGGAACTGCTAGCAACACTGATACATGGTGAGGACCAAAACAAACCTGTCTTTACAGAAGATGAAATAAAATTTTTAACACCCCATTTGATCAAGGCTCTTTCTCAATCTACTGCAGAAGAATATGTCTGGTTTCAAGTCCAGTCTCTAGAGCAAAACCATCCTACTGTGACAAATGGCCACTTATACATAACAGGGCATCTTCTTAGAGTTGGATTAAATACATTTCATGTGGACAGTCGACAGAAAAGGCTATCTTCGAAGGCCAGCTTTTCTCCAACACATGTCCTGCGTTGGACATTAGGATTTTATCCTGACGTTGCCAGACACACTCAAAACGAAGATGTTAAGGAGTTTCCAATCCAAACAACAATTGGCTTTGTATCAATTGACCTGAATGCACTACAGGACTCCAAACATCCGAAGCTGTTGCTTGATGGTCAAGAAAAAGATTCCAAGAATATTCAAGGGTTAGAAGAGGAAATAGGAGAACTTCAAGAGCAACTCAAGGAACAACACAGAAAGCTTAGGCAACTTGAAGACCGCTTAGAATAGAAGCTCGGCCGAGATGACGATGGTTAAGGCACTTTAATGGAATGAGGGGAGCGATTCCTACCTATCCACCACTGAATGATACTGACGAACCCAAATAACAGACATCCAAGCAGAATATCAGTCGGCCCAGTAGGCCAATCCAGTTCGTAAGATACAAGAAACCCGAAAAAGGCGATAAGAATTCCAACCCCTGCCGCAATGACAGGAGCAATCCAAATTCCAACTTTTAGGCGCATGGCCACCATAGGAGGGATCAACAAGAAACCAAACGTTACCAGCGGTCCAACAATCAACACACCCAATGAAATCGTCATCCCTACTATTCCGTAGAGCAAGAGATCCCATATCCACACTTTCTTGCCAAGGGAAATAGCCAAATCTCTATCTACTGAAATGAGCAATAGCTCCTTTCGGAAAACCCACAGCACAAAAACTATCACGGCAAAACTTATAGCCAGCAGAAGAAGATCTCTATCTGAGATAGCTATAATTTGCCCTTGTAATATACGCAGCGCCCCGACCTCTGGGATTCGATCGGACGCTAAGAGGAGAATAGTCAGCGCCCCAGCTAGGACATAGAGAACACCAATTCTCCCTTCAACACCCCCTCGACCAGAACGCTCTAGAGCCGCTAACCCAATTAAGGTTCCCGTTGTCACAAGAGTTGAACCGAGAAAAGCAAGACCAAAGTCACTATGGTGTATGTCTGGATGAAATGTTGCATGCCAAAAAATAGCCATCGCAATACCAGCAGCGGATATGGTTGGTAATGTTACCCCAAGAAAAACCATCTGCCTCACATACATCAGTCCACCGACAATGGGCAGAACCATTCCCACGAGAATACCGCCATACAATGCATTCCGTAGCACGTAGGATGGATCTAAGATGAGAAATAGATCACTCAAGAATAACTTCCTTTATTGCCTCTGGCCCAGATGCTTGCTTCAATTCTTTCGACTCTCCTATTTCCCTGCATAAGACTCCGTCTTCAATGAAAAGCGTCTCCTGCAGGACCCCACCCAATGTTGGAAGTGCATGGTCTGCCCAGATAAAGGTTAAGTTTACATTTGCTTGTAGGGTTGTGAGTAAAGCCAACATCGATTGAATAGATTTTTGATCCAGACTCGCGAGAGGTTCATCCAAGAGTAAAATATCTGGTGCGGAAGCCAACGCTCGAGCAATTAATACACGTTGCTGTTGGCCACCAGATAAAAATGAATAGGGTTCATTCCGAAGACTCAGCAGATCCACATCACTCATGCTCTGAGTTACACGTTTCTGTTGTTCAGGACCAAGACCCTGCCAAGGTCTGAGTGAACCATACGTTCCCATTTCAACGACTTCATGAACCTTTAAGGAAAATAGCCCATTCACTATCGAGCGCTGCGGAATATAGCCCACTTGTGTTTGTTTGAAATTGGGAGTGTGAGTCAACACATAGGAGCCACTCAAGAGAGGCAGAATCCCGGCGAGGGTCTTCAAAAACGTCGTCTTTCCCGAACCATTTCCTCCCAACAACGCGATCGATGCCCCTTGATGGATTTCTAATGAGACATTCTTGAGGATAACCTTCTCAGCATAGCCAATGTACGCATTTTGTAGAGTGAGAAATGC
>JBMYWX010000054.1:0-14315 GCA_049607825.1 Nitrospirales bacterium | reverse complement strand
GGTGGCCTCACTTAAGTGCCGCTTTAGTCAAGGAACAATTCCTACTCACTAGACCATAAGTGAGATAGAAAGACCGAAAGCCTCCTTAGGCTGATTTTTTTAGCAATTGGGGAGTAGCCTTTCCTTCAGCTACATCTTGATTTATCACAACTTCACTCACTCCCTGCAAGGCAGGGACATCAAACATAAGGTCTAACATCATATCTTCTAGTATGCCGCGAAGTGCTCGGGCCCCGGTCTTCATCCCAATGGCCTTTTCCGCGACTGTTCGAATAGCGTCTGCTGTAAAGGTCAGGTGAATGTCCTCAAGCTCAAACAATGCCTGATACTGTTTGAGTAAGGCATTTTTGGGCTCTGTCATAACGCGCACCATATCATCAACATGTAAATCACGTAAGGTCGTCAGTATTGGAAACCGTCCTACAAATTCAGGAATGAGCCCATACTTAAGGAGATCCTCTGGACGAACACGGTCCATGATAGAATCCGTCTCAGTCGAAATTTTCTCCCCATTGGCAGCACCAAACCCCAAACGTTTCTTATTAGTCCGCTGAGCAATAAACTCATCTAAGCCAACGAAAGCACCACCACAAATAAACAGCACATTGGTCGTATCTACTCGAAGAAATTCTTGCTCTGGATGCTTGCGACCGCCTTTAGGGGGAATATTACACACCGTCCCTTCAACAAGCTTTAATAAAGCTTGTTGAACCCCTTCACCTGATACATCACGTGTGATTGAGGCACTTTCAGACTTTCGGCTAATCTTGTCAATTTCGTCAAGATAAATAATTCCAACCTGTGCTTGAGCAAGATTAAAGTCGCTAGCCTGGAGTAACTTCAGCACAACATTTTCAACGTCCTCTCCAACATATCCAGCCTCTGTCACCGTAGTGGCATCCGCAATGGCAAATGGCACCTGAAGAATTTTCGCCAAGCTACGAGCCAAGAGCGTTTTGCCGGTGCCAGTCGCACCGATCAACATGACGTTGCCTTTTTCCAATTCAACATCCTTAAATTCTTTTTTACTAAAAACACGCTTATAATGATTATGTACAGCAACAGACAGAACCTTTTTCGCACGGTCTTGACCAATGACATATTGATCGAGAACAGCTTTTATCTCAGGTGGCGTAGGGAGCGGTCCGGCTGGAGCCACAACGGCTTCAGGGGCATGCGGGTGACTAGATAGAAATTTTGAACAATGTTGCACACAATCCTGACAAATAAATGTTTGTCCTTGCGCCTGACATTGCGGACAAGATTGATCATTCGGGGATTGGACAAGAGTCTTACCGGCACTTTGCGGTTTCCCACAAAAAGAACACATGGCCTCTGTTCGGTTTGAACCTTTATTTGACACTATGTTCTCCTACAAAGAAGTTAGTTCACTTCGGACATGCGTTAACGGTGGCCATCATAATGGGATGCACAACAATTATCAAATGAAAGACAACAAGACAATCAGAAATTATGGAACTTGTAGGGTCAAGGGAACAGCCTCCCATGACTCTCCACCATCACGACTTCGGTACAAACCGCTACCATTGGTCCCAACATAGAGAAGTTGCGAATCTTGTAAATTCATTACTAAGGAACGAATATTAAGGTTATCCAATCCATCATTCATTGATTGCCATGTCGCTCCACCATTAACAGATTTGTGGACACCTTTTCGACTGGTCACGTAGACAACATCCGCCTGTGTGGAATCAATGAGCAAATCACTTAACATGTGATCTGGAAGGTCTTGACCAATCTTCTTCCAATCTAGCCCTCCATTAGTTGTCTTATAGAGTCCGACAAGAGTGGCGATGTATACACTGTCTACTTTGTGTGGGTCAACCTTCACTTTCGTGACTCCGAGAGCTCGAGATGACTTAAGAACCTCCGGTGCAACAAGTCCGCTATTCACTTTGCCCCACAAATCCCCTCCGTTTACAGATTTATAGACCCCACCACTTGTCCCCGCATACAGCGTTTCGGGTTGATTTGGATCAATGGCAAGAGATATCACCATCAGCACTTCTTTCATACCATCCATCTTCTTTACCCATGTATCCCCACCCGTTTCAGATTCAAAGATCCCCATCGAAGTTGCTGCGTAAAAATGAAGACTCGATCCCGGGGCAAAAACTAATTGATGAACAACCGACGAAATAGTCACATCTTCCAATCCTGCACGCTTTGATATCCAAGTTTGACCACCATTAAAACTCTTGAATACGGCATCGCCCTTGGTCCCAGCATAAATATTTGCTGGAAACAATGGATCAATCGCCATTGAAATAACACGTGAATGTGACATACCTTTGGAGATATTGCTCCATGTGGTTCCCTCATCTCGGGACTTATAGATATATGAATTCGTGGCAACGTACAGAATATGAGGTTTGGAAGGATGAAGCGCGATCTCCACAACTGGCTCGCTTCGGCCACAGCCGACGAAAACCACACACAAGATCATCGGCAACAATACAAGCCCGTTTTTCGGCATAAGATAGAATTGCGTAGAAAATTAAGTGGAGAGACGAGGAGATTCAGCTCGCCCTGTTTACTGAAGTACTATCCTCAGCACACTATCGTCGAAACCGCATCTTGGATTTTGGCTTGGGAGAAGACTTTTTCGGTAATGACGTGACAGCAGGTAAGTTTCGATCAGGGGCTTTCTTTCTCGATTGATAGATCGACATCGCTTCAGGCATCCAACCTTTCAAATCCTCAATGCGAGTACCATGAGCGGGGTGTGTTGACATAAATTCTGGAGGAGCGCCTTGAGAGTCTTGAGCCATGCGCTGCCAAATTTTAATCGACTCCCTCGGATCATATCCTGCATCGGCTGCTAACAATACACCCACATAATCAGCTTCTGACTCATGTTTACGACTAAAAGGAAGTAGCACACCAACTTGCGTACCCATTCCAACCGCTTGCATCGCCAGCTGATTAATCTGAGGATTCACCCCAAGTACCGCAAGGGCAACAGCAGCTCCGGCCTGGCCAAACTGTGCAAGCATCCCATGGCTCATTCGCTCCCCTCCATGCTGGGCAAGTGCATGGATTACTTCATGTCCCATGATTGCGGCAAGACCCGCCTCAGTTTTGGCCATGGGGAAAATTCCCGTGTAGACCGCTATCTTGCCACCCGGCATCGCCCAGGCATTTTTTGTCTGGTCATCTTTAATCACAGATACTTCCCATTGAAATTTCTTTGCAGCCTCTGCATAGCGCGAACGCTTCGCGGCCTCGATAATACGAGCTGCTATTCGTTTCACCGGCTCAATTTCTTTTGGATCTTTTGAAATTTTGACTTTTGGATCGGAGAGAACCTCATTATACGCATTAGCTGACATTTGCTGCATCTGCGCAGAATTCACAAGCAGTAATTGAGAACGTTGGGTATAAGGATTGGTTTGGCACCCAAAAAGAAAGAGAGTACAGGACAATCCTATACAGACCCACAATAATCCTGTTGCAAAATATTTCATCCCTTCCCCCATACGACTCAACGTGACAAAAAGAAAAAAGACCACGGCATATCAATCAAGAATTTATCATACATGAACTCAACTTGGCTCTGGGATAGAAATATCTAACTCTTGAAGATGTTCATAGCGAGCTAGGGCAGGAGCCGTTCCAACACGCGGCCCTACAACTAAAATAGAAAAGTCCTTTGGTCGTAAATGCTTGCGAGCTGCCTCTCGAACTTGTTCGGTGGAAACTTGCTCAATCCCCTTTTTAAATTTCATCAACCAATCAGAGGGATATCCAAAGTATTCATAAGTCAAGTATTTCCCTAATATCTTTGAAGGAGAATCGACAGAGAAGACAAATGAATTGAGCCGAGCGGCTTTTGCTTTCGATACTTCTTCATCTGTCGGAGGAGTTTCCACCATATTCTGAGCTTCACGAATTAACGCATCGATCCCCGCACCTGTCGTTTCAGTTTTTGTCGACATTGAGAGAACAGCCATTCCTGGATAATCCCACTGGAACCCGACACCTCCGTGCACATCATACGCCAAGCCCTGCTTTGATCGAACGTTGGAAAACAGTCGAGCCCCAAATGACCCGGACAAGATCTGGTTGGCTAGAACAAGCGCATAATAATCTGGATTTTTTCGTTTCACCCCCAAATGCCCCATCATGATCTTGGCTTGAGTCATATCATTCTTTTCAACATAAAAAACTTTTCTCCCAGTTGACTCATGATAGAGTACAGGAGAATCCTTAATAGCTGCTCGAGATGTCCAGTCTCCAAAAGCGTTCTTCACCAACTTCATGACAGTCTCAGGGTGAAAATCGCCGGTTATTCCTAAAATGATTCGATTGGGTTGAAAATAAGTTTCATGCCAGGCAATAAGATCTTTTCTTGCAATCGCTTGTACTGTGGCATACGTTGGAGTACGCGCATATGGAGACTGCTGACCATAGACAAGTTTTTTAAACTCGCGACCAACAATGGAATCAGGGTTATCATTTTGCCGAGAAATGCTAGCCATTGCCTGGTTCTTGGCAATCGCTAATTTTTCTGGATCAAATGAGGGACGCCGAAGGACATCAGCATACACGTGAAACACATCAGGGAAATCTTCTTTGAGGCTGCTCATGGAAGCCATACCAGCCGTCTCCCCGATCGCGGTTTCAATATTGGCCGCCTTCCCTTCGAGATAATCATCCAGCGCATCCCCTGATAATTCTGTCGTTCCTCCACTGCGCATGACCTTTCCCACGAGTTGAGCTAAGCCGATTTGAGCCAATGGCTCAAGACGTGAGCCCGTTCGTATTTTGGCTGACACACTGACAAGGGGAAGCTCATGATCTTCCATCATCAAGACCACCATCCCATTCTCCAAGACGACTCGCGTTGGTTCAGGAATTGTAAGGTCTGGAAGCGGTGGATACTTCAATTGCTGAACATGCTCTACTTGTGCATAGCTGAAAGTGCTCAAGAGTAGACTTACCCCAAGTGTTAGAAACATGACCAAGCCATCGGTAAAGAGGAAAGACTGTTGTTTCATTATTGTCCCCCTCCTGTTGTCGTGACAGAAGCTTTTGGAGACGTTGATACCTTTGTCTCAATCATGGCCACAACACGATTGGTTTCTTGAAATGTTTGGCTCGCAACTCTCCGAATGTCAGATTTGGTCACCATATCCAGTCGCTCGATATAGCGAAATAATTCTCGCCAATCACCAAACAACGTATGATAATCGGTAAGATGCATCGCCAATCCTAAGTTACTTCCTAACGCCCGCAACAAACCAGCCTTTGCGCGAGTACGAAATTTGACCAATTCTTCATCCGATACATCTTCAGTCGTCAATCTCTTTAATTCTGAACGTATGGCCGCTTGCACAACTTCGTTGTTCACCCCTCTTGCTGGAACGCCGTAAGCCACCCATAAGTGCGGATACTTTTCACCTGGATACGCACCATATGAACCTGCAGAGACGGCAACTTTTTTATCTCGCACTAAAGATCGATAAAATCGAGAGGTTCGTCCATTCGTCAAGATATCATCAATAGCATCAAACACGGGTTGATCCTTATGAGTGACAGCTGGCTTATGATAACCCTCAAGATAAAATGGCTGCGAAGGATCTTTTAACACGACAGTCTTCTCAGCGATGGAACGAGGTTCGACCGTTCGAAGTGGCGGAGGTTTAGGCCCCGCGGGTATTCGGCCAAAGTAAGTCTCCAACAAAGGGATCACCGTTTCAGCCTTTACATCGCCAACAATCGCTGTCACCATATTAGAGGGAACATAATGTTCACGGTAAAACTCTTCAGCATCAGTCATCGTATACGATTGTATATCGCTCGCATACCCTATCACGGGATGATGATACGGATGGGCGATAAAAGCCGTCGAGACAAACTGCTCAAGTAAACGACCAATAGCACGGCTTTCCGTTCGAAGGCGCCGCTCTTCCATGACGACATCCCGTTCTTTATAGAATTCCCGAAAGACCGGATCTAAAAATCGCTCTGACTCTAAATACGCAAACAATTCGAGCTTATTAGACGGCAAAGCATAAAAATAACCAGTCACATCTGCACTGGTAAACGCGTTGAGTGACACCCCACCTTCTCGTTCAATAATATCTCCAAATTCATTTTTCACCACATATTGACCTGCGGCATCTTGAATTTTTTTAAATTGGGCCGCTAAAGCTTTCACGTGTTCAGTATCAACCGGGGTTGAAGAACGAGCAAGCTGGTAAGCTTGATAGGCTTCCTCGAGTTTTGTAAGCACCTTTTGCTCTTCACCATAATTCGTCGTCCCAAGTCGGGGGGTACCTTTAAACGCCATATGCTCAAACATATGGGCGAGACCCGTCGCACCAGAATGTTCCTGAGCTGACCCTACGTTGACACGCGTCATAAAGGCGAAAACGGGTGCCGTTGGACGCTCCACAATGAGAAAAGTCCATCCATTCTTCAACGTATGAGACGTCACTTTCTTTGAAAAAGAGGAAAGGTCTTGAGCAAGTGCGAAGGGAAGAACTGAAGGAAGAAACACAATAAGGAAAAAAGCAGCCAAACTAGCGGAGGAACGAAATGGCTTTCTAAAAGCACAGTCAATCACTGTCATGCCAATTTAACCTCACTATTAAATGAATTTCTTTCGTTAAGACATCCTACCCAGTTCCCTAGAAATCATGCAAGTTAAAACAACAGAGAGCAACAAGGCAGAAATAAGAAAAAGGACTAAATCCTTGGCAATGTACCTATCGAATACAGGAAACGATGTCTGCTCAAGCAATATATAATGGTTCGACAAAGATACACCGCGTTTGGATAGAAGCTGCCCAATGGATCCAACCTCAACCATAACGATCATTATTCCAGGGAAGAGCAGTATTAGAATATCCACGAACTTCCCAAAACCCTTTATTATCCTGCTCGGAAAATGTAATTTTCTTAATCCACTTTGCGCCTTTCCACGCATAAAGCTTAGGAACAATCATACGAACTGGCCCACCATGATCTTTTGAAAGAGGTTGATGGTTCCACTGATGGGCGAGAAACACATCATCATCGTCACAAACGGCAAGAGGAAGGTTCGTCGTGTACTCATCATAAGATTCGAACAACACAAATTTTGCCGTCGAAAGAGGCTGAACGGTTTCGAGCACATGTTTAAAACTTACGCCTTCCCATTCATTATCTAATCGACTCCAAGAGGTGACACAATGAAAGTCTGTGGTAAGACTAAATGTTGGCTGCGCCTGATACTCGGTCCAATTCCAAGTCATCGGGTGTTCAACCTGTCCATCAATTTCTAAGGTCCATTCTTCAAGAGAGATCTCTGGTTTCACCCCGAGGTCTAACACAGGCCAGTTATCGACGAGATGCTGACCAGGAGGCACGCGTGGATCATCGTACTCAAAATCGACTTCTCGAGCTGAATCACCTCGGCCTCGAAACATGAGCCGCTGTTTGGCTTGAATTATTTTTTCATTGATACCCAACACACAAACCTTTTGTTAAAATATAGCGAAACGAAATAACATCCAGGTAAACTGCAATGTCGTGGACACAGCAAGATTCACACATGTAGAGCAGCTTCATTCATCCATGACAGTCTTCTAACGTATTCTACCTGACGGATTGTATTCTAGCGTCACCAACGATCTAAGGAAATATCTCAAATGAATTTCATGGCGATGACAATAATCTCTCTCATGGTCTTGTTCATACCATTAGGCTGTTCTCATGAGCCCAAAAAGTATCAGGTAGAAGAGCGAAGTATGGCTCCACCCAACCATCCAGAACCTAAGTCACTTCCAAAAAGTACGCAATCAATCAATAACCAAGAGGGAATGATGTCTCAGAAAGAACGTGAAGAAGAGAGGCCAGAAGAAGAAAATAGTTTAGATTCAAAGATTAAAGCGGTAGATGATTTTTTCAATGTCCTCGGAGACATCTTAAACTGAGAAAAGGCCCTGACAAATATTCTCGCCACGGGATTCACCTGTCATGGCACAGCATTCAGAGGTGGCAACGCTCCCAAATAAGGAAAGGTTCCAAGGTCGCGTAGATTGGTGTTGGCGCTTAAACGAAAATCATCTTTCTCAGCATTCACGAAGTCTGGAGGTACGTTCACATCATTCTCCCCCTTACGCCCAGTTGGCACCGAACCTGAAACACCTTCCTGCTGATAGTTTACCTTGTTCGCAAAAAGATCGTTGAAAGAAAGAGTGGTCTGGCTTTTTGGAGAAAGTAGAAAACCTGTTTGGGACATCATTAAAATATTGCCGTGAGCTTCTCCTTTGGTCGTATCGTGAAAGGCCATCCCCCCGCCATTGCGAACGATTGTATTCTGAATCGCCGTAACGTTCGCTGTATCATTCACCATAATGCCCTCGAACAAACTTCGAGTAATGACGTTCTGCTTCAACAGCACCTCTGACGTTCCACCAATCGCCACACCATGATCATTGTCATGAATAAAGTTTCGGATCAGGGTCGCTTTAGAATTCGCGAAGGCGACACCCGAGGTCTCACTCCCTCCAATAATGCAATCCTCGAGACGAACATCCTCAACCTCCTGACCAAACACCATGCCTTTAACATGAATACGTTTCAGAAGAAGACCAGAGCCATTAAAAATACCCAATCCTAATCCACCATGTTGGTTAACGGTCAGATTATGAATTTCAACATTCATCGCACCATATGGCCATTTCCCAAGATGTAAGGTTCCCACACGCTTGAGGCCTGAAAGTACGACCAAATCCATCTTCTCACCAATAATTTTCAATCCCTCTTTACTGTGAACCGTAACATCTTCAGCATAGGTTCCAGCCTTAATCCAAATGGTATCCCCCGATTGTGCCGCATCAATCGCTTCCTGTATGGAAATATAGTGACCACTCCCATCGACGGCCACGGTCCATTTAGCTTGTTCCGGTGGGAGAGTGACACGTGGAGAATCCAACGGAGCACTAAAACTGACGGAAAACTGAGCAAGGCACAGCACTTGAAAAAGCAGAAATACCCAAGAAGGCTTGCATAAAAATTGTTTCAATTCACACCCCAATTTCAATGAAAATGATACTCCACAGATACTCAAAAATTTAGGCTCGGACTAAACTAATGTGTACCTCTAGGCAATAACTGAACACCCTACTTTTGGTCAACCCTAGATAAATCTCATATGGTTAGGAAATAATTCATCCGCATTCAATAAGAAATTAAGACAGTGCACGACTCAGCTATTAAGTCCTTATTGTCGCTAGGAAAAACCGTATGCTATGTTGCAGCATGCTCATAGTGGGCCTCACGGGCGGGTTAGCATCGGGGAAATCAACAATTGCCCAATTATTTCAGCAACATGGGGCGAATGTTCTTGATGCCGATTGCCTCACGCGAGAAGTCGTCAAGCCTCGGAGAGCTGCCTGGAAAGACATCGTTCAAGCCTTTGGACAAGGCATTCTCACTGATCACCAAACCGTGAATCGAGCCGCCTTAGCCAAGATCGTCTTTAAAAACCCAAGTAAGCTCAAGCAATTAACTGATATTTTGCATCCTCGTGTAGCAAGTGAACAGGCTCGGCTCGCACGTATCATCACCCAAAAGCATCCTGATGCCGTGATTATTTATGATGCCGCCATGCTCATAGAATCTGGAGCATATAAAAGAATGGACCAAGTCATCCTGATCAAGGCCAAGCGTGAGACGCAGCTTCAACGGGCCTCCAAACGCAATGGCATGACCAAGGCTGAGGCCATTCGCCGAATACGGCAACAAATGCCACTGCGTGAGAAACTTCCCTATGCCGACCATGTCATCGATGGAGAATTACCATTACAACAATTGCACCCCGTTGTAGGAGAACTGTATAACACGTTCCGAATCCAGGCTCGGCAATGAGGCTGTATAGAGCCTTGAATACTGAACCATCAGATTAGCCGCGGCAACCAGGCCTCGAACGGAGTGCTTCGACACGACACGATGACTCCCTTTAGGCCATGAGAAACTTGAACACAGAAGGAGTCATACCGATGCATAATGTTGTCATTCTAGGATCTGGACCTGCTGGCCTCACAGCCGCATTGTACACCGCAAGAGCCAACCTTTCTCCACTCCTCATTGATGGCTCACAACCAGGCGGCCAATTAACAATCACCACCGATGTCGAAAACTATCCTGGGTTTCCCAAAGGCATCATGGGGCCACAGCTCATCATGGACATGCGGGCGCAAGCAGAACGATTCGGCACAACCTTTCGGCAAGGACATGTGACGAAGGTAGAGCTCTCGGCATCCCCATTTTCTATCACCATAGACGATGAAGAAACGATTCAAGCGAAAACACTCATTATTTCGACTGGGGCCTCAGCTAACTTGTTGGGCCTTCCGTCCGAAAGCCGGCTCATGGGACATGGAGTATCAACCTGTGCCACGTGTGATGGGTTCTTTTTTCGTGAAAAAGAAATTGTGGTCATTGGGGGTGGGGATAGTGCCATGGAGGAAGCAACATTCCTGACCAAGTTTGCCAGTAAAGTCACTATCATTCATCGTCGAGACACGTTACGCGCCTCAAAAATCATGCAGGAACGTGCCATAAAAAATGAGAAGATCGCGTTTCGATGGAATGCTGGCATCGATGAGATGTTAGGAAGCGATGTTGTGACTGGAATCCGCGTGCGAGATGTAAACACAAATACAACTGACGACCTGTCCTGCTCTGGGATCTTTGTCGCCATCGGCCATACACCCAACACCAGTCTATTTACAGGGTTACTAGATATGGATGATTCCGGATATCTCGTGACAAAGTCTCATAGTTCTGCAACCAATATCCCTGGAGTTTTTGCTGCTGGTGACGTTCAAGATTCCCATTATCGACAGGCCATTACGGCTGCCGGCTCGGGATGCATGGCAGCAATTGACGCTGAACGCTTTCTGGAAAACCACGCGTAACATTTTCGTAAAACCCTATGAAAATATGAACGATATGCTTCAGTCTCTCCAAGCTCTTACGTTTCACGTCTCACGCTTCACGCCTTACGATTCATGAAATGTTCCACGCTATTGTCCATTATCATGAAATTGCACTCAAAGGACGGAACCGTGGGTTCTTTGAACAACGACTGGTCCATCATCTACGCTCAGGGCTCAAAGATATCAAAGCCGTTCAAGTTGATGCCTTGCCTGGTCGTATTCGTGTCGATTTTCCAGATGAACACATCTGGGCACAGGTCAAAGAACGATTAGCTCGAACCTTTGGCGTTACAAACTTTTCCTTTGCTCGCTCAACTCCGATTGACTACACCTCGCCAGACCTTACCGCATTAAAGGAAGCCATTCAAAGAGACATCCCTCTCGACACGTGTAACACATTCCGAGTCGTTACAAAACGTGCAGAAAAACGATTCCCCAAAACATCCATGGACATTGACCGAGAGATCGGTGCTCACCTTTGCGAAACGACGGGCAAGGGTGTGAATCTGGCACAACCAGACCTCACGATTTACATTGAATTGTTAAAACAAGAAGCCTATTATGCCTTCAACAAAGAGAGTGGTCCTGGAGGTCTACCGGTAGGAACAGGAGGGAAAGTGTTGTGCCTTCTCTCTGGTGGGATTGATTCACCAGTTGCAGCCTATCGTATGATCAAGCGTGGCTGCCGGGTGGTCTTTGTGCATTTTCACGGTCGCCCATACCTTTCTCGCGCCTCCGAAGAGAAAGTACGTGAATTGGTCAC
Source organism: Nitrospirales bacterium (assembly GCA_049607825.1). Taxonomy (GTDB): domain Bacteria; phylum Nitrospirota; class Nitrospiria; order Nitrospirales; family UBA8639; genus JAGQKC01. The sequence continues at coordinate 2,597 of JBMYWX010000054.1, read as the reverse complement.
GCTGCTGACGACCTATCAACTTTCCTCAAAATTGTATCTCGTGCCATTCGGCGATATCCAAAAACAGATTGTTCTTGATGCGCCCGCCCCGATCCGCGTCGTTCTCTACCGCCGAATGATGATGCGAATTGCTGAAGCACTCGCCAAACAAGAAGAGGGCTGGGGGCTGGTGACAGGAGACAGCCTCGGACAAGTGGCATCACAAACACCAGAAAATCTTCAGGTTGTGAGTGAATCCACCACCCTTCCTATACTCCGTCCCCTTATAGGGATGGACAAAATTGAAATTACCCAGCAGGCTGAGGCGATTGGCTCCTTTGAGATTTCGATAGAGCCTGACCAAGATTGCTGCACGCTCTTTGTGCCGCCACACCCCAACACCCGATCTCGTTTAACGGAAATTCAACAAGCAGAACAGAATCTCGATGTATCGGGAATGTTAACACAGGGCATTGAACAGATCGATCAAGTAGAATATTTATTTCCCTATTGATCCATCAATTGAATTTCCGACAAACATCATCAATTCATGCAGGTATGAGCAATACCCAATAGAAACAAATAACCCCCTCACACATCCTTCCGCATAAACCGATGCGGCCACTATTAATATTCTGTCTATTTCTTCTCCTATTTGGGTTACCATTACTTGGCACCAGGCTCACTGGGAAGTCAATTGTTCCCTTCCTAAAATTTCCCCCTACGACAGTAGAGGTCACTCCAGAAGAAACAGCCTGGACTCTATTGTATTGTGGTTTCGTACTCATCATTCTCACCTTCCTTCCGTTTCTGATTAAACTCCTCAGCGTTCCTCAACAATCATGGACGGAACAGACTCAGCATCCTTTTCCTTCCTGGGGATGGTTAGCCTTTGCCAGCCTGATCATCTTTTGGATCATTGCCTGGAACAGATTCAGTTGGTTTACCGAGTTCCAACTGCATACGTTCACACCGTTGTGGCTCAGCTATATTGTGCTGATTAATGCGGTGACCAGTATGAGAACGGGACACTGCCTCTTATTGAATCAGCCTCGATTCTTTTTCTATCTATTTCCGCTAAGCGCAGGATTTTGGTGGGTATTTGAATATCTCAATAGGTTTGTCCAGAATTGGTACTATCTTCCCACGAGGGAATTTGATGCCCTCACCTACTTTCTGCTTGGAAGTCTCTCATTTTCAACCGTACTCCCAGCCATATATGGAACATATCAATTACTCCTTTCATTTCAGAGAATAACCGTCCCATTCACAAGTTGGCAGAAGGTAAATATTACAGATGTGAGAGGACTAGGCTGGATTCTCATCCTCCTTGCAGGCATAGGGTTAATTGGTATAGGGATTTGGCCAACATTCCTCTATCCTTTAGTATGGACATCGCCCCTACTGATGATGTTGGGATTTCAGATAGTTCACAAACAGGAATCACTATTGGGAGCACTTCAAGAGGGAGACTGGCGTCCGGTTACGACACCGGCATTGGCTGGACTTATCTGCGGATTTTTATGGGAACTGTGGAATTCTCAGAGCTTGGCGCATTGGGAATATTCGCTTCCCTATCTCCAGGCTTTTCAGCTATTTGAAATGCCCATACTTGGCTACGGGGGCTATATTCCTTTTGGGATAGAATGCATCCTGCTCATACAAATATTTCTGCCAGACCATTCACGGTAGGAGCCTGATAGATCAAGAGGGTTCTAGGAACCTGCAGGGGACTTTGCAAATACCGTGGCATCACATGAAAAATATTTAATTTGCTTGAGTGGAATAATGGTGACTTCTTTCGGAGAATCAATTTCAAGGATTTCCATATCATCACTGATCGTGTGACGAATCGCATCCTTAACTTCTAACTCTTTATTATCAGTAAAGACGACTTTCACCCAATATTGCACGATAAACTCCTTTCAATATGTACAAGAAATAGAAAAGTATATAAAGACGAGGTCATCAACATTCAGGAACCCAACTCCTCAGACCGTCGGGTTGCTGCTTCGACGGCATTCATGAGCGTAGCGCGAATCCCACCTTGCTCCAACTCATGAAGCCCGGCAATTGTGGTCCCTCCAGGTGAAGCCACTCGATCCTTCAAGGTGCCAGGATGTTCCCCACTCGCTAACACCATTTGAGCTGTGCCTAACACCGTTTGAGTAGCGAGAGTATGCGCCACCTGACGAGGAAGCCCCATGCGCACGCCACCATCGGCTAACGCTTCAATCATCACATAGACATAGGCCGGGCCACTACCACTGAGACCGGTCACCGCGTCCATCAGTTTTTCTTCAACCACGACTACTTGGCCTGAGGCTTCAAAGATCTCAGTGGCAATCACAAGTTGCTCCTGAGTCGCATCTTCTCCAGCGGCCAATGCCGTCGCTCCCTGAAGAACCATTGCAGGCGTATTGGGCATGGCTCGTATGACCGAAGTGTTCGAAGGCAGACAAGCCACAATTTTTAAAATTGGAACACCAGCGGCGACTGATATCACCAGGTGACCTTTCTTCATAACTTTTTTGATCTTTTTAAGAACCTGAGGCAAAACCTGTGGTTTGACGGCAATAATTACCGTGGTGGCCCATTTCACGGCCTCCTCATTACTG
>JBMYWX010000053.1:0-14374 GCA_049607825.1 Nitrospirales bacterium | reverse complement strand
GGCAAACTATGGTGTACGTGAAATCATGGTGTTGCGTGATGGGGTACCCATCACCGACCCTGATAGCTTTACTCGCCTAGACTTTATCGATACACAGGATATCGAACGCATTGAAATTACCAAAGGTCCAGGAAATGTCTTTGCACTTGGGTCCACTGGAGGAACCTTACAGATTATTTCAAAGTCGGTTTTTGACCCGTCCAGCAACAATATAAAAGTGGGATTCGGTCGTTTTGACACCCAGAATTATCATGGCCGAGTCGCCACAAAACTCTTTGACGATCAGGCCCTTGCCATCACCGGATCCTTTCGAACAACGGACAATAGCTGGAGACGAAGAAACAAATTCGACTCGACCCAATTCAGCGTCAAACACGGCATTCACTTTGACTCAGGCGGCACGCTTGAATCCGAGGTCAACTACTCACGAGCCCAAGTTCAACTCCCAGGCGCAATGAGTTTGGCGCAGTTTACCGAGTTCAAACGAACCGGGAAACAAACAGGCAACAATAATGCGTTTAAACATAGTGGACGCTACTCCACTATCTGGTTTGCCAATAGTCTCTACGTGAAGGACTGGGGGCCATTCACACTTAAGCCTCGTTTCTACTACAACCATTGGAGCCAGGAACATCCCATCACCGGAGCCCATTCCAATGTAGGCGGCATCCATGTGCTTGGAACGGATCTAGAGGGAGTGTATCATCATCAATTATTTAGTTCGTCGACACTCGTGGCAGGGATTACCCTCAAACAAAACCGTGATGAAGACTCGAAACGATTCAAATACGCTGACGTCCAAACCATTCCATTTGGACCACAAGCCGGACGCATAACCAGTACACTCTCTGATCGAAAAGGTGACCTGATCGAAACATCGACAGAGATTCAAACCGTCTATGGAATGTTTGCACAAGAAACCCTCCAACCGACTGACGATCTCTTGATTGATATCGGATTTCGTCTGGATCGTATTCGATTTGATCAGCGAACTAATGAAATGGAAACGTTTAACTTTGCAACTGGCCAGTACGTTGCTGGGGTGGGACAGTTCGAAATCGATAAAACCTTCACGCTCTTTGCCCCGCGAATTGGGATTAACTATCAACTCCACCCCAATCTGAACGGGTTTATTTCAGCCGCACAGGGAGAACAAGTCCCATTTAGTAATGAACTTGAAGGCAATCCATCGGTCAAAAAAGCCACTGTACGAAACTATGAAATCGGTTTGAAAGGTCGTGCCCCAACCTGGTTCTTTGACACCTCATTTTTTGCTGCAGAAGGCAAGGATGAAATCGTCGCGAGTTTAGTCAATGGACAAACGACGTTTCAAAATGCAGGGAAAACGTGGAAACTTGGCTTGGAGTTTTCCGGAAGCACGGAAGTCCTTGACGGTCTCTGGCTCGGAGGTACTTACTCTTACAGTCACTTCATATACGATAAGTTCCAAGAAGTTGTGAGCGGCACCGTAACCGATCGCTCCGATAATCACTTGCCCCTCGTTCCCACCCATCAATATACCCTCTTCGCCACCTATACCCATCCCGTAGGAATCCGAGCCAGACTTCAAACAGATACCTGGGGCTCGTATTACGTTGATAATGCCAATTCAGAACAATATGGAGGCTACCATTTTGTCACAAGTTTAAACCTTGCCTATGAGCGGAACGGTCATGAACTTGGCATCAACATTCAAAACCTCACAGACATTCGCTATGCCCTCGAAGTCAAAAAAGATACAAGAGGCAATCTGTCCTTTGTCGGCGGAGCTCCGATTAACTATCTCATCTCCTACCGTTATCTCTTCCCCGACTGGGAAAAGGCCTGGAATGATATCAGTACGGGTTTCGGTCTCTTTGACTCGCCAGCAGTGGAATCTCGCTCCTAGGTTCAAGTCAACCACTCTAACAGCAGCGAATGAGTGACGTTGGCGTGATTTTTACAATTGAAGCCCTCTCGTAACAGGGCACAACATTTTACGGAGTCATCATGCAACAAGCCTTAGATATCTTTTACAATATTTCCCAACTCCTCTTATTTCCTGTCTTGATCGCTATTTATGGCTTGTTCCTCTATGCCCTCGTTGAAATCGGAAGATTTAGCGCCCTGTGGTGGTTCCGAAAGCGCGAACGTGCGACCTATCTTGCTGGGCACTATCACCAACTCACACGAGCCTACCCACTCACAATCCACTGGGCCACCAATCCTGACATGCGGACAAGAGAATTGGAAACCTATGCACTCAAACTACTTGAGCCCGTACGAATCGCGACTCGTGTCACACCTATGCTCGGACTCATCGCCACGTTAATTCCAATGGGACCAGCACTCATGGCCCTCTCCGAAAATAATGTGTTTGCGATGAGCGATCACCTACGCACAGCATTCACGGCCGTTATCATTGGACTCTCCGCTGCATCATTGACCTATTGGGTGGCCAGCGTGAAACGACGATGGTTGGTAGAAGAACTCACCGCGATTGAACGTCAAATGGAGGTTCAACATGAGGCCTGATCTCTTCCAAGAAGACGAAGAACTCAACCCGATTCTCTCTGTCGTCAACCTCATTGATGTATTTCTCGTCCTCGTCGCTGCACTCCTCATTGTGATCGTACAAAACCCCATGAACCCCTTCAGTGAAGAGGACGTGACGATCGTCACCAATCCCGGCAAACCAAACATGGAAATGATGATCAAGAAAGGCGAGAAGATCGAACGCTATACCGCAACTGAAAGCATTGGACAGGGAGAAGGCACCCGAGCCGGCATTGCCTACCAGCTGAGTGATGGCTCGTTCGTCTATGTTCCTGAAGGTGACTCAGCCACGACCAAGTAATGGAGAATCTGAGCTCACTGTAGATGTAGCAGATATCCGACGCAGCACCACTTCATAGACAAATCCGCTAATAACCAACAACAGCAGCAGCAAAGCAAAATACCAGGTCTGCCATTCATCCTCTTCAACTGCGGAGGCCTCCTGTTTTTCGAGTTTCATGCCTTCTACAGGTACAGGAGGTTGTCCAGCAGACGATGAATCCATAGGTGTAGATAACACGGACGCATCTAGGCCAAACCCTGCGGCTTGAACTGCGACAAACTCTTTAAAGGTTTCATTCGAGGTGAAAATATCGTTCGTCTGTGCCAAGGAAAGGTAGGTCTCGGTCAGCGCCTTTACTGTTTCTTCGGAGGCTTCCCAATAGCCTTTTCGAACGGCTTCGAGCATGCGCTCAGCAATCTGAGCTAGAGCGGCTGGGTGCACTTCTTGAAACCATTCATCCACACCCAAGTCCAATTTATCTTGCACGTAGGTCTCAAACAGTTCTTGCCATTGATCAGCGCGAACCGATGTTTGATCCATCACATTCCAACCCCAAAAATTATTCATGACATCAAGAATTTCATTCGCCCCCGAGTACCCATCCTTCATCATCTCTTCTATCCACCGGGGATGGTAGTAGCGTGTCCTGAGTTCTTTGGCGACAAAGTCTGACACCGTATTATTCACAAACTTTTTACTATCACGTAAATTGGCGATAAAGAGTTCTGGCGTTGTCCCATCTAAGGCACGAACTGCCATGCCAATCCCTCCTAAATATTCAAAAGGATGATCCAAGGACAACACTCCATGTTCATACGAACTCCGTGACAGCACGGAGGCTTTCGTGCCTTTCAAATTTTCAGCAAACAGGTCAAGACCATCCAATTTCACGTTTCGTGTTCCCGCTTCTGTCCCAAAGAGATAGCCCATCCGTGATAAATAGGTGTCCACCATGGGGGTATCGTCTTCCCAGGTATCACTAGCCAAGGTCGCGTCGGGTAAGTTCGTACCATACACCCCACTCTCATTCCCGAAAAACCTGACCCGTGAGAACTTACTCGCATCGTCTGCCGGTATACCCTTTTCGACGAGCATGGCTTCAATACGCTCAGTATTTTGACTCACAAAATTATTCTCTTCTTTTAAGGCGGCCACTTTCAAAATCGCCTTAGAAAGTCTATCCATGACACCAGGAAGATTATCACGGTATAAGCCGGTTAATGACAGCACCACGTCAATTCGTGGTCGTTGCAATTCTTTCATCGGAAGGACCTCCACTCCGATCACCTGGTCCCTTCTATTCCACACTGGGCGTACACCAAGCAAATAAAAAATTTCTGCTTCAATCACGCCAAAATGCTTGAGCGTCTCGGTCGACCACAGTGAAAAAGCCAGTTTGTCTGGATATATTCCATGACGGGTCCGATAGTTTTCGATTAAATCCGCCGCCAACAATTGCCCCGACTCCCAGGCGGCTTTTGTGGGAATTTTCCGAGAATCAAATCCATACACATTTCTTCCGGTAGGAACGGCATCAGGATTACGAAGAGGATCATTACCCGTTCCCGTTGGCACATACCGTCCTTCCAGGGCTGCGAGAACATGTTCAATTTCTTGTTCAGCTAAAAAATTTCCATAATGTCGTCGAGCATCTTCAAGGAACGGATGCAGTGAGGTCTTCATAGACTCAAGCGGCTGCTTCCCCAGCGCCACATCTTTTAAGACTCGAAAACTTTTCGTATCTAAAATTTCGTCATATTGACGTGAGAAGAATTCCCCCTCCTCTTCAACACCTTCCACAGCATCAATATAGTCACGTCCTAGTATCTGTAGAATCGTCAACAAGATATAATCTGTCTCTGCAATACTCCCAAAAGTATGCAGCCCCAATGGTTGTGCCGTCGACGCCAGTTCATCTAAATAATCATGAAAGACTTTCAGGAATCCCTCCATGTCCTCAGACATTTTGGCTTCTTCCCACCCAAGGTCCTTATGTAATTCCAACGCTACCACTTTATCGCGAATGGCTTGATTCGTGGTCTCCTTAACTTTTCCCTCATCTAACTGAGGCAATTGCTCAATCAGTTCGTGCAACTCGACCAAATCTCCATAGAGACCTGCCGGTGCAAATGGCGGACTATTATGTGACACAACCACCGCTCGGCCTCGACGTTTCGCAATCAGTGCTTCTCCCACATTCGTCACGTTATAGGGATACACAACAGGCACATTGCCAATGGTTGTTTGCGTATCATCATTAACCCACAGACCTCGTTCTTTTCCTGGCAACCATTCCTGCGTCCCATGCGTCCCAACATGCACAATTGCATCTGCGAGGAAATGCTCAACCACGTAGCGATAGACCGCTCGATAGGCATGATGAACGGGAACATTTTTGTCATGGAAAATATCTTTTTCTTTATCTCGTTGATCACCTCGAAGCGGTTGTGGCAAGAGAATGGCATTTCCAACTTTAAGTCGAGGAATCACAAAGACCTGTTCCCCATCTTGTGTGATTGTGAGATAGGTATCATTCGGTGACCCCCAAGTCTCACGCATCGCCGTTTGCATATGCGCAGGTAAGGTCTCCAGCCATTGCACATATTCCGTAACCGGAATGGTCGCCGCTAAGTCCTCATCAAGAAGTCCTTGAAGAATTGCCGGATCATGGGTTCGGTAATAGGGCTTGAGCATTTTCTTGACAGACTCAATGATGAAATCTTCTTGGGCTCTGTCTACGGTATACCCTTCATCTTTCATCACACGAAGAATGTTCTCTAGACTTCTTGGTACATTTAAAAAAGAGGCACTGAAATTATCTTCACCTGGTGGAGAATTCCAAAACAAAAACGCCACTTTCTTCTGACTGTTCGGCATTCGCCGTAGTTTCGCGTAGTTCAAACTTCGCTCGACTAACGCCTCCATTTGTTCGGGTATTCCGACATAGCGATCATCAGATTCTCGTAACACCGCGACCGTCGTGGGATCAATGCGACCCACCATTTCTGGCAATGTAAAAAAGCTTGGCACAAAGGGGAAGGGAAAGCCCTCTTCATCTTCTAACCATTCAGACAGATAGCCCGTTCGCCACACATTGGCCTGCACCATGGGTATATCCAGACTCGACAACCAATGCTTCTGCTTATCCACTGAGGTATACATGCCCGTAAAGGTCACCAAGGTATCTACAAACAACTGACCGTCACGGTACAATAGAGGGTTGGTCTTCTCTCCTTCATTTGGATCATAGAAGGCGAGGGGCAAGGCCCCTTTCGCTTCCAAGCGATGAATGAGGTCGTCAAGATGTGCCGTCAAATCACCAGACAAGCGAATTCGATGAAATCCCACCCCAATGACAGGTTGATCACCCGCCGGAGCCTTCCACTCCAGATACTCGTCTAACGTCGAAAACACCTTCTGAGGTGCATCTGGGTGATAGATACCAACCTCGGGAAATAAGATTGGCGGCTGTGCTGCTTGGGTCGATATCTTTAACACGTCTGATTTTATAAAACTAAACATTCGCCGAAAATTTTCTTGTCCCCCATTGTCAAAGTACTGGAAAAATCGAAGGGCCTGCTCACGAGAAAGTCCTTTGGAGAGGGAAGGGTCTTTGTACATCAGACCAGGAAATACTACCCCTGGGAAGCGCATCAAATATTTTCGATACATTTTGACCATCTGCATGAATTGGCCCATATAGACATAGTCCAGCATGACCATATCGTACTTCATCATTTGCCTCGCCACCTCTTCAGCGTCACGACCGGAGATAAAGATCGTCGTCAACTTCAGGCCCTTTTCATTCGCCAATTCAGCTAGCAACTTCGCTTTTGAAGGTTCACTCGGAGCGTTGGCTAACAAGAGAATTGACGGTGACTGTGATTCGCAAAACGCGAACGGCGACCACAGAAGTACGCACACCATGACACCAAAAATTACTTTCACATACATCCCCTTGTCTGATTTTAACGAAACCAAATATGTGCCAGCCGATTCAACCCAGCAAACACAGCGCAAATAGCCACTTCATATATACGGGGTTTATTGGAACGGCTATAGGCTTCCTATGACTAATATTCGTGCCAACAACTTAGCAAATATGGTCGTGACCTTCGACCAACGCCTGCAACCCATTGCCGACGCGTGCAATGATTCTGTCACAAACAACACAGTTTTTTTGAGCGACTCTGAAACCGATGGGTTGGGTTATCGCTTATACACTCGATGACATGCGACACAGGCATCTAAGGTTTTAGCGAACGCCGAAAGAATATATGGAAGGTTCTTGGTAGGTATTGTTGTGGCTAAGTCTTCTGCAGCATGATGATGTGCCATGGCTAGATCGTGATAGTCAGGTGGGAAATTTCTTGGCATCTGTCTTCGCATGGCGTCTCGATGTTTGGCCATACCTAACTGATTTGCTGTCACCTCATGCGCGTGTTGAAAATCGTCTTTCCCCAACGCCTCGACAATTTGATGCACGGCTTCCAAATGTTCTCGCATCACCGCATTAAGTGCTTTCTGAGAATCGGAATCGAGATTCAGAGAAATAAGAGGTTCGGTGCCTGTTGACGTCATCTCCTGAGTTGGGGAAGCACTGTTAGCAGAATGATGTGCGTGATGAGAGCAACTTGCCATCACGAAGAAGGACGATACAACGAAGAACATTTCCCACATGACAATTCTTTTTTCGAACATCATCTGCAATCCCTTCATAACAAAGTGAACACGAACGCTCTAATTTACTCAAACATGTAACTCTCACATAATTCGAATGGTGGGTTAAGAAATCTATGTGAGTTCACACTTTTTTCCTAGAGATCATTGAGCACGTCTACCTGTTGATACTACATCACCTATACTTTTAAATAATGCGAAAAAGAGTTGGACGGACACATGACAGAGATATTCTTGAAACCGACTCATCGCTCGAGCCTTAGCAAGCCGGCAAACCTAGGCTAGGGAAACCACAGAACGCCAGTCACAGTAACCTGATAGAAATATAACCACTTACTTCACACATGCTTGCCAAACCATAATTCCCTCTACTTGTAGCATGCGTTAGCAAGCATAGGCTTGTGCCAGTAGACCAGATGACCAATCCTCTTTTACCTTCTATTGTCTTTTCACAATCATAGTATTCCGTCTAAAAACCGCTCTTATCTGAGGTGATGATTACCAAAAGGACTATTCTAATGAATATCGTGACACGGTTCTCACTAAATATATTTACCTCTTTTTTACTCATTTCTACCTCGATTGCCGGAGCAGAAACCAAGGCGACTGTCTTTCTTGGCTCACAACTATCGATCAATCATGGACCGAAGAAAGTCTCAGGAGCGGCCGTGCAGATTGATGCACAAGGCGTTCGGCACCTGTCTTGGTATGAGGCTGGCAAAGAACGACATGAACTTTTTTACGTAGCAGTGAAACCAAACGAGACAACCGTTCCAACAGCGGTTCATGTAAACAATGATGGACCTGCAGTGGCAGCGATTCATCAATCGCCAGGGTTGGCGCTAGGGACAAAGGGAGAAGTCTATCTCTCATGGACCTCCCCTCAAACTCAACAAGCCAAGAATCCGTTTGCCAGCACTTTGCGCTTGAGTACGTCACTAGATCAGGGACAAACATTTTCCCAGCCAATTACGGTAAATGACGACAGCACTCCCACGAGTCACACATTCGATAATCTGTGCGTGGATACCAAAGGAACGGTTCATTTTGCATGGATCGATGAACGAACAGGGAGACGACAACCAAAAACCTATGTCACACATTCTATCGATCACGGGAAAAGTGTCACAAAGAATTTGCAATTACAGGGAAACACCTGTGTCTGCTGTCGCACCGCGTTAACCTCAGCTCCTAATGGCACGGTCTATGTCACATGGCGACAAATTTTGGACGGTAAGTTTCGAGAAACCGTCGTTGCACGATCGAAAGATCAAGGACAAACCTACTCGACTCCTGTCGTCGTCGGAAACGACAGATGGAATTTCCCAGGCTGTCCACATCGACCAGCGTCTATCGCCGTCGATGGAAACGGTCGACTGTATGTGACCTGGTATACGGAAGGTCCAGACGATGTTCCAGGTATTTATCTCGCGATGTCTGACGACGAAGGTCAAACCTTCACGCCCCGTAGAAAACTCAATATCTCAACGAGTACGTTCCCTGACAAACCGCAAATGGCTGTAGACAAGTTGGGGCGTGTACTCGTCGTTTGGGAAGAACTCTCACCTGTTCGGCATGAAATATTTTGGTCGTATTCGCTCGATCGAGGACATACGTTTAGCCAACCCCAACGACTGAATAAAGCCAAAGCTCAGCATCCGGCGATCGCCGTGAATCAACAAGGACAAGGAATTGTGTCTTGGGTTGAACATGCCTTTCCCAATAATGTGATGATCATCCAAGACCTTGTCCTCCCACAATCATAAATGCTTTCTTCCTCATGAAATCTCTAACTACGTGGACAATAATCGGCACGCTACTCATGTGCCTCTTATTTCACTCGGGTTCATCATGGGCTTCAAACCTAATTGATGAATTATCTATTTCCCGTGAACTGGCAGGCACGAACATGCCACCATTTGAGCTCCAAACACTTGATGGAACCCATGTTCGTTCAGCAAATCTCAAAGGGAAGGTTCTCTTACTCAATTTCTGGGCGACATGGTGCGGACCCTGCAAAGATGAAATGCCATCACTAGGAAAGCTTTCCCAAAGATTCAAGCAAGAAGACTTTCTCGTACTGACCATCACGACTGATATACAACCAAAAACGATTCAATCTTTTCTGGAAATCCTCAATGTGGACTTCCCGGTTCTTTTAGATACGACACAAGAAGTGTCACATGCCTATATGGCCCGAGCCCTTCCGCTAACAGTATTGGTCGATAAAGACGGTCAGCTTATTGGCAAGGCCATGGGCCCTCGAGAATGGAATAGCCCTGCATCAATTGCCTTGATCTCACAACTTCTTGATAAGCCTGTTCAGTGAATACCTATCTGCGCCAGATTATGAACATCTGGTTATTCCAGTTAATTGACAATCAAACGTTTATTTTTTCTCGATCGTTTCTTGCGAGGAGGTTTCATTCGCATGCGTAGTTTCTTGACACATTCACGATTATTCTTGCTTATCTCCTTACTCATGCTCCAAGCTTCGCTCTCTTTCACCAATACATTTGCGGCTAACGCGGACAATACAGCAAGTGAATCAATACAGAAGGCTTCACAGGCCGCAGATCAACCGGACATACAGACCCTTGACCCGGTCGTGGTCACTGCAACCCGTACCCCCAAAGCCATCACCCAAGTTCCCGGCGCTGTGACGGCTATCAATCAAAAGCAAATCCTACAAGCCAATCCGGCAACCGGAATTGACGAAACATTACGAGCCGTGCCCGGGGTGTATGCAGAACGGCGTTTCGGTCCTGACGACGTGCGCATTTCCATAAGAGGCACCGGACAACGCGCAACATTTGGAACTCGTGGAGTTCGAGTTCTTATTGACGGTATTCCACTGACGGAACCAGATGGGCAAACACGATTAGAACCCATCGATCTCGACGCGATTTCTCGCGTTGAAGTGCTACGCGGTCCGAATTCGGCGCTTTACGGAAATGCCTCGGCAGGAGTCATTAATTATGTCATTGAAGAGGGTTCGAGCGATAACCAGTATATTGAAACTCGATTTACATTTGGCGCCTATGACTTTTTTAAGAGTCGAATAAAAGCCGCAGGCGCAATCTTGAATGATAGTCTCAGCTACATGGGAAGTTATTCGTTCGTGGAATCCGATGGCTATCGCGATCATAGTACCGTCCGAAACCAACGTTTTTTTGGAAAGCTCAAATACCGCATTAATACCCAATCCGACCTCTCGCTGATCGTCACCTATAGTCGTCCAGACATCGATATTCCTGGGAGCTTGACCAAAACTCAGGCCGAAACGAATCCACGGCAAACACAACAAACAGTCCATGCTGTGCCTCCTGCGGCCTTTCCTCGCACCACACCATTTTCTTCGTTTGATCCGCAAAGAAAAGATGAACGATTTAGACCCTCATTAACCTATCGCAATCAATTCACCCCTAACCAAGAAATTAGCTTGACCGGATTCTTTGGGACACGAGACCTTAACCATCCGCTCTGCTGTTTCACTGGAAGTTTTTTGACCACTCGCCGAGTCGAATGGGGATCATTCATCAAATACACCAACTCAGCACCAATCTTTGGTCTCCCCAACCGCCTCATCATCGGCTATGACTATCAAGATCAAAATAGTGTGAACAAAAACTTTGACAATGTACTTGGACGACAAGGCACACAGCGAGTCTACAATCAAGCGCGCACGAGCCAAGATGGGGTCTATATCCAAGATGAATTCCGCCCTTTTGAGATGGTGGAACTTATTGCAGGAGTCCGGTACAGCCAAGTCCGCTTTAAGATCACAGACAATATCCCTAATGTAGGCGGAAACAGTTCTGGACGCCGAAACTTTGCAGAGACCACCCCCATGGGAGGTATTCGCTTCTCACCTGTTGAATGGGCCAATTTTTACGGCAGTATTAGCACAGCTTTTGAAAGTCCCACGAGTACGGAGTTTCGAAATCCAAATGATGCCGCAGGCGCGGGGTTCAACCCCGGAGTCAAACCACAGAAATCCACCAACTATGAGGTCGGGGTGAAAGGCACAGTAGGCGAAAGTTTTTACTATGAAATGGCGGTCTATCGACAGCGCTTTCGCGATGAGCTCATTCCCTTTAATTCACCTGGCCCCTGTTTTTTCGTTCAATGTTTTCGCAATGCAGGAAAGTCTGACCATGATGGATTTGAATTTGGGATGACTTACAAACCACTGCCAGGATTAACTTTTCAGACCGCCTACACCTACTCGGATTATCGATTTCGCAAATATACGGTGAACGGCGTGGATGTCTCAGGACGCCGATTGCCAGGAATTCCTGAGCATCGCATTGTGTTTGATACCACCTATGAACATCCCTCAGGCTTCTACGGTGGTGCCGAATGGCTCTATCAGACAGATTACTTTATTAATGATACCAATCAAGAATCGACAGCCACCGGGGCAGCTGGCAATGACCAAAAGAATCCATCCTACACAGTCACCAATCTGAAGGCAGGGTTTAATACGATGATTGGCAGTGAATGGGAACTGGAGATTTTCTCACGCTTAGATAACATTTTTGATGCCAATTATTTCACGTCACGTCTCAACCCAGGCACAAGCCCATCCTTTGCACCATTTCCTGGGCGTAATGTGTTTGGTGGATTTTCAGTACGATATCTGTTTCTGTGATAGGGCACGAGTCACAGACACACTACGATATGAGTCACTTACCCATTTTGATGTGTCTGGGTGAAGGTTGTTAGAAGTTTCAGCTTCACCCTCGCTCTACCCGTCACGCAACATATTTTATACTGAATGAGAAAGTTTTCTAACTGGAAAGGGAAGAGCGTTGATTTGGAAGAATCTCCTAAGGAGGTCATATCACTAAAACCACGAAAACAACATAAAGTCTTGTAAGAATCAACTTCACAGCAACACACCAACACCAAAATTTTCCATACACTATTCCATCATTTGACAGACAAAAATATACAGTCTATTATTTATGTGTAAACCTTACACATGGTAAAAACATGCCAACAAACTTAGCCATTGAAGATGCACTCGTAGAAAAAGCCCTCAAAGCCGGTGGGTTTCGTACCAAAAAAGAGACCGTCACAAAAGCCCTAGAGGAATTCATACAACGACGTCAGCAACGAAAAGTCATCCGATCGATGGGAACCATCGAATTCCGCGAAGAATGGGACTACAAAACCGATCGGCACGATCGTGAATCTCGTCGTTGATACATCAGTATGGTCGCTTGTCCTACGGCGCCCTCAAGTCGAAGAAGATAACCCCTTCGTTCAAGCTTTTCGATTTCAGATCAATCAAGAACACGGTATATTTTTGATTGGGAATATTCTCCAAGAACTGTTAGATGGAGTAAAGAACCAACAAACATTTGATAACCTTGCAAAGATTCTGACGCCATTTCCGCTTCTTGAACTAACTCGTACAACCTACACAGGTGCCGCGCAACTTCGGAATACCTGTCGGACTAAGGGTGTTCAGGCTAGCCCCGTCGACTTCCTTATCGCTGCCACCTGCCTTGAGCATAACTTTCCACTACTAACCGCTGACCACGATTTTTCCCATATCGCCAAACATTCAGACCTGGTGATACTTCCCACAGGTCAGTAACATTCTATGTCCAAGCATGCTCATATCTGGCTCAAAATATACTTAATTGATTTTCAGTGGGCTACCTGTTTTTATGATGAAACATACACAGTTTCTTATCTAGTCTTACTCGAGGGAAGGCTTTGAGAGTGATTACTCCCCTAGACTTCACCCTTCCCCAACATTAAGACACACCGTCTCGCCCGGCCTCCTATTCTGACCCTCTCTTAAACGTTTCATCTGTTAGCTGAAAACTTCAGAAAAACCAAAGAGTCGCCTCAAGCCGAAGTAGGGGAATCCGTATCCTTATATATTCTTTTAAGAAAAAGAGATCCAAACTCTCCCCTCCCCTCGTATTGCTAGACAACGCATTCACAGTAATGACTCATAGATTTAAAGTTCTTCGGAAAAGATATCCACATTCAATCAAAACAGGAGGGTTAAAGTTATGCGCAAACTTATTGCAATGAGCGTATTGAGTCTGATGTTGCCAATTCTTGGCTGCGGCTCTATGTCGATGACACCGTCATCTCAATCTGGCGAAATGCCAAAAGATGGGGAATTGATGTTCCCAAAAGATTACAAAACCTTTCCGACATTTTTAAAAGGTATTCAAAAACCTAACGCCGTTCGTGATCTCCACATTAATATGATTGGCTCCAAGGCTCAACAAGGACAACCCTTTGCCAATGGATCCATCCTGGTCATGGAAGTGTTCAAAGCTCAGAAAGATATGAACGACGAGTTAGCCAAGGATACGCAAGGCAATCTAGTGAAAGGTGAACTAGCCAAGGTACTGGTCATGCAAAAAGGTAATGGCTGGGGAATGAATGCACCAGCAGGCATGAAAAATGGTAATTGGATCTACTCAGCGTTCAAACCCAATGGGGAACGAATAGACGTGGATTATGCTAAATGCCGAGGCTGCCACCTACCGTTAGGTGATGCCAAAGATTATGTCCATCGCTACGATGAGTACTTCGAAAAACGGGGAAGCACATATTGAGCCCGAGAAATGTCAGGAGAGCAATTTACTCAGATCTTGATAAGACAAGCACTTCCTTCTGACCTTTGACTTACCTGGGTGAAGGCATTGGGACTAATCTCCTAAGCCTTCACTCTAACCTCCTACATCATAAATTTGACATTCAGATAAGAAAGCATGACACAAGGCTTATGGCTGCTACGAATACACCGTTGTTAACTAGACTCATCAAAAATGAATTCTGTTGTTTCCTCCTTACCGAAAAACTAAAAGCGATTACCCCTTTGGTCACTTTGCCTAAACA
>JBMYWX010000052.1:0-14500 GCA_049607825.1 Nitrospirales bacterium | reverse complement strand
TCAGTTGGTTCGGGGGACGACGGTCTTGCCCTTTGGGACTGGAAAGAAAGTTAAGATTGTTGTTTTTGCAAAGGGAGAAAAAGAGCAGGAGGCGAAAGCGGCAGGCGCTGACTATGTCGGTGCAGAAGATCTTTTGGAAAAAGTAAAGGGCGGGTGGTTGGATTTTGATTCGGCCATCGCAACGCCTGACTTGATGGGGGCAGTTGGTAAGTTGGGTAAGGTGTTGGGGCCACGCGGGTTGATGCCAAACCCTAAGACTGGCACGGTTACGTTTGAGGTTGGTAAGGCCGTTGAGGAAATTCGAAGAGGTCGTGTTGAATTCAAGGTCGATAAGGCTGGTATTGTTCATGTTCCTGTTGGGAAAGTTTCGTTTCAAAGTGATCAGATTAAAGATAACGCCTTGGCAGTGTTTGATTCCCTTGTTAAGTCCAAGCCTGCATCAAGTAAAGGGCGATACGTTAAGACGGCAACGCTGTCGAGTACAATGGGGCCAGGAGTGCCTCTTGATAGCGTAGGTCTCGTCCGTCAACTTTCGTAATTTTCTAGGTGGATGAAGGAAGCGAGAAAATTCGATGAAAAAGACAGCGAAATCAGAAGTTGTGACTGAAATGCATGATCGGTTTCTTAGGGCTCGGTTGGCCATAGTAACTGAATGTTCAGATATGCCCGTGAATCAAGTTTCGCAGTTGCGAAGGCAGTTGCGTGGCGCTCAGGCTCAAATGCATGTGGTGAAAAATACTTTGGCGGGTCGCGCTGCAGAGGGGACTCCACTTTTGCCAGTACGAGACTTATTTGGAGGTCAGTTAGCGCTTGTTATCGGATATGATGATCCGGTATTGCCCGCTAAGATCGTTCGAGATTTTATTAAGGCAGAGCGTTGTGAAGAAAAATTGAGAGTCAAGGGTGGGGTACTCGATGGCGTTGCTCTTGACCCTGGCCGTCTTAAGGCTGTGGCTGATTTGCCTTCAAGGCTTGAGTTGATGTCAATGTTTATGTCGGTGGCGCAGGGACCTGTTCGTGGTTTTGTGGTTGCGCTGAGTCAAATTGTTCGTGGCTTTGTTGCAGTTGTGGCTGCAATACAAGAAAACAAAAGTAAGAAAGGAGACGGGGAAATGTCTGCTACAGAAGCGAGTCTTTCAAAAGAAGATATTATTAATGGTGTGTCGAATATGAGCGTGTTAGAGCTGTCGGAGTTAGTGAAGGCTCTTGAGGAAAAGTTTGGTGTCACTGCTGCTGCTCCAGTTGGTGTGGTTGCTGCTCCTGCGGCAGGTGGGGGGGCTGCAGTTGCTGAAGAAGAGAAGACCTCTTTTGATGTGGTGTTGACGGCTGCGCCTGCTGACAAAAAAATTCAAACGATTAAGGTCGTGAGAGAGATCACGGGGCTTGGGCTTAAGGAAGCTAAAGACTTAGTGGAGGCTGCCCCGAAGCCTATCAAAGAAGGTGTGACAAAAGAAGAGGCAGACGGGTTTCAAAAGAAGCTCCAAGAAGTTGGTGCAACGGTAGAAATAAAGTAGGGTCTTATATTTTAGCTACGATGACACGTTCTATTATTGAAGGAGCATCGAATGACCCAATCGGTTAATCAGGGAATAATCCAGCGACAAAGTTTTTCAAAGATACCATTAACGATCCAGATACCGGACTTGGTGGAAGTTCAGCGTCGTTCATACGATGAATTTCTTCAGGCTGGAACACCTCCTGAGAGGCGTGGCGATAAGGGGCTTCATGCTGCACTAAAGAGCGTGTTTCCTATTGGTGATTACAATAACTCTGCTCTACTGGAATTTTCTAATTATGCATTGGGGACACCAAAGTATGATGTGCGAGAATGTTTAGAGCAGGGGATGACCCTTGCTGCCCCGCTTAAGCTTCGTGTGCGGTTAGTGGTGTTTGATAGTCAGGATAAAGCGGTGAAAAATCGAGTATTAGATGTCCGTGAGCAGGAAGTATATGTTGGAGAATTGCCTTTAATGACCGACCGGGGAACATTTATTGTCAATGGCACGGAGCGCGTTGCTGTGAGTCAGCTTCATCGCTCTCCGGGGGCTTCATTCAGTCATGATAAGGGCCGAACGCATGCCAGTGGCAAGGTGCTCTACTCTGGAAGGATTATCCCTTATCGAGGATCGTGGTTGGATTTTGAGTTTGATGCGCGAGATATTTTGTATGTTCGTATCGATCGTCGCAGGAAAATGCCAGCGACCATTCTTTTGAAAGCTTTTGGTTATTCTGCAGATGATCTCTTGAAAATGTACTACCCGGTTGAAGAGATCCGAGTTAGCGAAGGGAAATTGTTACGTAAGTTAGACTCTGAGTTGCACGGCGGACTACGAGCTCCTGTTGATGTGTTTGAGTCTAGCGGGGGCGATCCTCTTGTAAAAGAAGGAATGCGGCTAACGAAGGCCATATTGGCTCGCATGAAGACGGCAGGAGTGAAAGAGATTCCCGTTAAGCCTGATGACCTTGTGGGTAGGGCGGTTCTGACTGAACTTGTTGACCCAACTTCTAATGAGGTGATTCTTGAAAAGAATCAAAGGTTAACGATGCCCATATTAGAGCGGATTATTGAAAGTGATATGCAGGCATTTAAAGCAATTTATTTAAGTGGAACAGCGAGTCCTGTCATCCTTGATACGTTAGAGGCCGAGAAGACGAGTTCCCGAGAAGAGGCCTGGGTGGAAATATATAAGAGGTTGCGGCCTGGGGAAATGCCATCAGTTGAGTCTGCTAAGCTCTTATTTGAAAATCTATTTTCCAACCCAAAGCGTTACGATCTTTCCCCTGTTGGTCGGCTGAAAATGAATAAACGGTTTGAGCTAGACCTTCCTCTAGATCAGCGGACCTTGACATCACAGGACTTAGTCGAGGTTGTCAGGTGTTTAGTTGAGTTGAAATCTGGAAAAGGGGAAGTCGACGATATTGATCATCTTGGGAATCGACGTGTTCGTTCTGTCGGAGAGCTTTTGGAGAACCAGATTCGTCTCGGACTTGCTCGTATGGAGCGGAGTATAAAAGAGCGAATGAATTTGTTAGATATGGAGACAGTGCTTCCCCATGACCTAATCAATGCGAAGCCGATTGTCGCCGCTATTAAAGAATTTTTTGCGGGTAGCCAGCTTTCCCAGTTTATGGATCAAACGAATCCTTTAGCAGAGATCACGCATAAGCGAAGATTGTCTGCGCTGGGACCTGGTGGGTTGACCCGGGAGCGTGCTGGTTTTGAGGTGCGAGATGTGCACCCATCTCATTATAGCCGTATTTGTCCAATCGAGACTCCTGAAGGCCCCAACATTGGTCTGATTACCTCTTTAGCGACCTATGCGAGGATTAATCAATTCGGATTTATTGAAGCGCCATTTCGTAAGGTGAAGAAGGGTCGCGTCACTGATGAAGTTGAGTTTCTCTCTCCTCTTGATGGTGAAAAATTCATCATTGCTCAGGCAAATTCTAGAATTGATGACTCGGGGACATTTATTTCAGATACGATTACTGCTCGAGCTGGTGGTGAATTTGTCGTTACAACTCCAGAGAAAGTCGACTATCTAGATGTGTCGCCAAAGCAGGTTGTTAGTGTTGCGACAGCACTTGTTCCATTTTTAGAGCATGATGATGCGAATAGGGCACTGATGGGATCGAATATGCAAAGGCAGGCGGTGCCTTTGATCCAGTGCGAAGCTCCTTTGGTTGGTACGGGAATGGAAGCAGTTGTTGCTCGAGACTCTGGTTATTTGGAGCGAGCAACAAGCGATGGTGTGGTTGAAAGTGTTGATGCTAGGCGAATTGTCGTACGAACAGATCTGAAGAGGAAAGAAGCTGGAGAGGGGAAGAAGGGTAGTGGTCGGATTTTAGAGACATTTGATTTGATTAAGTTTCAAAGGACTAATCAAAATACGTGCATTACTCAAACCCCTATTGTTCGTGTCGGTCAACCTGTTGAAAAGGGGCAGGTGTTAGTTGATGGGCCGGCGATGGATCGTGGCGAACTTGCTCTCGGGAAAAATGTCTTAGTGGCATTTATGCCTTGGGGTGGCTATAACTTTGAAGATGCTATTCTATTAAGTGAAAAGTTGGTGCGAGACGATGTCTTTACGTCTATTCATATTGAAGAATTTGAAGTGGAGGCACGTGATACTAAGCTAGGGAAGGAAGAGATTACGCGTGATATCCCAAATCTTGGGGAAGAGGCGCTTGGAAACTTGGATGAGAGCGGGATTGTTCGAATTGGAGCAGAAGTAAAAGCGGGAGATATATTGGTTGGCAAGGTTACCCCTAAGGGTGAAACGCAGTTGACTCCTGAGGAGAAGCTTCTGCGAGCCATTTTTGGAGAGAAGGCGGGAGATGTAAAAGATACTTCCCTTCAGGTTCCTCCTGGGATTGAAGGTATTGTCGTTGATGTCAAGATATTCTCTAGAAAAGGCGTTGACAAGGATGATCGTTCGAAGATGATCGAATCCGATGATCGAGTGAAAATTGAAAGAAACTATCAAGACGAACTTCGTATTATAGAGGAAGAGCGAAATAAGAAAATTAGAAAGTTACTGCTTGGTCAATTTGTTGGGCGTGACCTCATGGACCCGGATAGTGGAGAAGTCATTCTTAAGAAAAAAGGAAGAATCACCTCCGATGTTTTGAGGAAGCTTTCGAATGATGATGCGCGTCGCGTTATTCTTGGTGATGGCGAAGAGCAGAAAAAGCTTGAAGAAATTGAGAGAGCAGTTAAAGATCAAATAGAGATTCTTCAGACCCTGTACGACGAAAAGGTTGGACGGCTTAGGCGGGGAGATGAGTTGCCGCCAGGTGTCATCAAGCTGGTAAAGGTGTATCTCGCCATAAAGCGTAAGATTTCCGTGGGTGATAAGATGGCCGGTCGTCACGGGAATAAGGGTGTGGTTTCGCGTATTCTTCCTGAGGAAGATATGCCTTATTTGCCAGATGGCACGCCTGTGGAGATTGTTCTAAATCCTCTTGGTGTCCCCTCTCGGATGAATGTTGGGCAAATTCTTGAGACGCATCTAGGCTGGGCTGCCAAGGCATTGGGTATTCATGTTGAGAGTCCTGTATTCGATGGGGCTTCTGAAAAGGAGATTAAGGACTTTTTGAGAAAGGGTGATCTTCCTGAGGGCGGTCAATCTGTTGTCTATGACGGAAGAGTGGGGGAGCCATTTAAGAGCCCTGTTACAGTTGGCTATGTCTATATGTTGAAGTTGCATCACTTGGTTGATGATAAGATTCATGCCCGCTCTATTGGACCCTACTCCTTGGTCACGCAACAGCCTCTTGGTGGAAAGGCGCAATTTGGAGGCCAGCGACTTGGTGAAATGGAGGTCTGGGCCCTTCAGGCTTATGGTGCGGCTTCGACCTTGCAGGAATTCCTAACTGTGAAGTCTGATGATGTGCCAGGTCGGTCGCGCATGTATGAAGCGATCGTCAAGGGAGAAAACTTTTTAGAGCCTGGTCTTCCTGAGTCATTTAATGTCTTAGTCAAGGAGCTGCAAAGCTTGGGCTTAGATGTTGAGTTGATCAAATCTGCTGATTAACTGATCCTGTTGACATCTGTCTTTTTTGTTTCTAACCGGAGGGAAATTCTTTGGAAAGTATCTATTCCCTGTTTGAAAAACCGCGTGACGCTGTCTCATTTGATGCAATGCGAATTCGTATTGCCTCACCGGAAAAAATCCGGTCCTGGTCCTATGGAGAGGTGAAAAAGCCTGAAACTATAAATTACCGTTCATTCAAGCCGGAACGTGATGGGCTTTTTTGCGCGAAAATTTTTGGACCTACAAAAGATTGGGAGTGTAATTGCGGTAAATATAAGAGAATGAAGCACAGGGGAATTGTCTGCGACAAATGTGGTGTTGAAGTAATTCAATCGAAGGTTCGTCGTGAGCGGATGGGCCACATAGAATTGGCTGCACCGGTTGCGCATATTTGGTTTCTGAAGGGAGTGCCGAGTCGTATTGGAATCTTATTAGATATGAGTCTCAAGCAGCTAGAAAAAATTCTCTACTTTGAAGCTTATGTCGTGGTTGACCCAGGTAACACGACCCTCAAGGAAAAGGAATTATTGACTGAGGAAAGGTACCGCGAATGTCTTGATGAGTTTGGATCTCAATCCTTCAGGGTTGGTATTGGTGCCGAAGCTATTCGAGAGTTGCTGCGAAAGGTTGATGTTGAAGCGTTGTGGAATGATCGTGATACGACGATGAAGGGGTCCGTTACGTCGGCCACCAATAAAAAGTTAACGAAACGTCTTAAGGTAATCGAGGCCTTCTTTAAGTCTGGAAATAATCCGGAATGGATGATTATGGACGCTATTCCAGTATTGCCTCCGGAGCTTCGTCCTCTTGTGCCGTTGGATGGGGGTCGCTTCGCTACATCGGACCTAAATGACCTGTATCGACGAGTCATTAATCGTAACAATCGTCTTAAGCGATTAGTTGAGCTGAAGGCGCCAGGTGTGATTATTCGGAACGAGATGAGGATGCTTCAGGAGGCGGTTGATGCGTTGTTTGATAATGGACGTCGGGGTCGTGTAATTCGTGGCGCCAACAAACGTCCGTTGAAATCGTTGAGCGATATGTTAAAGGGGAAGCAGGGAAGATTTCGGCAAAACCTTCTTGGGAAGCGTGTGGACTATTCTGGCCGTTCGGTCATTGTTGTTGGTCCAGAGCTGCGCTTGAATCAATGTGGGCTGCCTAAAAAAATGGCGTTAGAGCTCTTTAAGCCATTTATTTTCCATAAGCTTGAGGAGCGCGGTGCAGCGACAACAATCAAAAGTGCTAAGCGTTTGGTTGAAAAGGAGCGTCCTGAAGTCTGGGATGTGTTGGATGAAGTTATTCGTGAGCATCCAGTTATGTTGAATCGAGCTCCTACATTGCATCGTTTGGGAATTCAGGCTTTTGACCCGGTGCTTGTAGAGGGGAAGGCTATACGCCTTCACCCCCTGGTCTGTGCGGCATTTAATGCAGACTTTGATGGCGATCAGATGGCTGTACATGTTCCACTTTCCATAGAGGCACAGATTGAGGCCAGGGTTCTCATGATGTCCATCAATAATGTCCTGTCCCCGGCAAGTGGGCGACCGCTGTCGGTTCCCTCTCAAGATATGGTGCTCGGTTGTTATTGGCTAACAAAGCAATCTGATGGGGCGAAAGGAGAGGGGGGCGTCTTTTATTCTAGTGAGGAAGTTCGTATTGCGTATGATGCTCAGGAAATCGAAGAGCAGGCTCGGGTGAAAGTCCGAATTGCAGGAGATTTAGTTGAGACTACGGTTGGTAGAATTCTATTGTCTGAAATATTGCCTTCGTCAATTCTGTTTTCTCATGTGAACCAACTGATGACCAAAAAAGAAATGACAAAGCTCATTGATGTTGTTTATCGCCAGGCAGGACTTCATGAAGTAGTTGTTATGTTGGATAAATTGAAAGACTTAGGTTTTTTCTATGCCACAAGGGCTGGGGTGTCAATTTGCATCGACAATATGCATATTCCAACTAAGAAGGAAACTCTCATTAAAAAAGCAAGCGTCGAAGTGAATGACGTTAGGCAGCAATATAGTGAAGGACTGATTACGAATGGTGAGCGATACAATAAAGTTATTGATATTTGGGCCCATGTGAGTGAGCAGGTAGCTAATGAAATGATGAAGGAGATTAGTGCTGATGGAGAGACTGGTGAGATGGAGGCATTGAATCCCATCTATATGATGGCGGATTCAGGTGCCCGTGGTAGTTCTCAGCAAATTCGTCAGCTAGGGGGGATGCGAGGATTGATGGCTAAGCCATCTGGGGAAATCATTGAGACGCCTATTACGGCAAATTTCCGTGAAGGGTTAACGGTTCTTCAGTATTTCATCTCGACGCATGGTGCTCGGAAGGGGTTGGCGGATACAGCATTAAAGACTGCAAACTCTGGGTACTTGACTCGTCGTCTTGTTGATATTGCCCAAGATGTCATTGTTAGTGGCATCGACTGTATGACGACCGATGGTATTATTGTTTCTTCTCTTGTTGAGGGTGGAGAGGTTATTCAGCCACTTGAAGAGAGGATTTTGGGTCGGCTGGCAGCCGAAGATATCCATGATCCTATCACGCAAGAAGTTATTGTGAAGGCGAATATAGAGCTTGATGAAGTTCGGGTTCGTGAGGTTGTGGAGTCCGGCATTGATCAAGTTCGGATTCGGTCTGTTCTCACATGTCAGTCACGATGGGGGGTGTGTGTGCACTGTTATGGTCGTGATTTGGCAAAGGGAAGACTTGTCGAGAAGGGTGAGCCTGTCGGAGTTATTGCGGCTCAGTCAATTGGTGAGCCTGGAACTCAGTTAACTATGCGGACCTTTCATATAGGTGGAACGGCAAGTAAAGTTGTTGAGCAGACGGTGCTAGAGGTGAAGCATGGGGGAGAGATTCGATACTTAAGTTTTGATGCGAAGAAAAATGCGGACTTCCACAATCCAGCAACAGCAGTAAAAACTAGGCAGGGTGATTGGGTTGTCATGAGTCGAAATTCAAAGGTGGCAATATATGATGAGAGTGGGCGTGAACGTGAAAAATATCCTGTCGTATATGGTGCCAAAATAAAAGTTAAGGATGGTGGAAAGGTTGAGGTTGGGCAGAAAATTGTTGAATGGGACCCATACTCTCTGACTATCTTAACGGAGGTTGGCGGGAAGATAGCGTTTGGTGATATTTCTGAAGGCATCACCATGAAGGAGGAGGTTGATGAAGTTACTGGTTTGTCTCGTAAGGTTGTGATTGAGCAGGCGGGGACGAACCTGAGGCCTCGGTTATCGATTAAAGATGATGGTGGAAAGACGGCTAAGCTCGCATCTGGAGCTCAAGCTCGATATTTGCTGCCAGTTGGGGCCCATATTTTTGTAGAGAAGGGCTCAATAGTGCATCCTGGAGACGTGCTTGCAAAAATTCCTAGGGAAACGACAAAAACAAAGGATATTACAGGTGGGTTGCCTCGAGTGGCAGAGCTATTTGAGGCCAGAAAGCCTAAAGAGCAAGCCGTGGTAAGCGAAATCGATGGAGAGGTTGCTTTTGGTGGATTTGTGAAGGGAATGCGCAGAGTACTTGTCGACAATAAAATTGGTGACATCAAAGAGTATTCAATACCGCGTGGACGTCATATCAACGTGCATGAAGGTGATTGGGTGCGGGCGGGAGAGCCTTTGATGGATGGATCTGCCAATCCTCACGATATTCTTGCTGTATTGGGACCTCGTGAGCTACAGAAGTTTCTGGTTAATGAAGTGCAGGAAGTCTATCGTTTGCAAGGTGTTGTAATTAATGACAAGCATATTGAGGTAATTACTCGGCAAATGTTGAGAAAGGTCCGTATTGAAGAAACGGGTGATACGTCCTTCTTGCCTGGGACTCAGGTGAATAGGTTCGACTTTGAGGATGAGAATGAAGCAATTTTGGCAGATGGAGGAAGTCCAGCAATTGGTAAGCCTGTTTTACTTGGAATTACAAAGGCATCTTTGAGTACAGACAGCTTTATTTCTGGTGCATCTTTTCAAGAAACCACTAGGGTGCTTACGGAGGCAGCTATAAATGGTCGAGTCGATGACCTTCGCGGATTAAAAGAGAATGTAATTGTAGGAAGACTTATTCCTGCGGGGACAGGGTATTCAGAGTATCGGGAGACATATGTGCCGGGACAAGCGCAGGAGGCCGTCATTACTGAAGGAGAAGAGGGTGGTGTGGGAGCTGTGCCACCGGTTATAAAGAAGTGAAATTTACTGGTTTATGAATAAGATATTCACTTGACAGATTTTTGGTTGTTCTCTATAATCATTCGGTTTTGCGCTTAAATTTTTAGTACACATGAAGAAAGTTTAGATGATGCCAACTGTAAATCAATTAGTTCGCAAGGGGAGAAAGACATCAAAGGTAAAGAGTAAGAGTCCGGCATTGAATAGTTGCCCTCAGAGACGTGGTGTCTGTCTCCGTGTCTACACAACAACGCCTAAAAAGCCAAACTCGGCCTTGCGAAAAGTTGCGAGGGTGCGCTTGACGACTGGTGTTGAGGTGACGACATATATTCCTGGTATGGGTCATAATCTTCAGGAGCATTCAATTGTGTTGATTCGTGGTGGTCGGGTGAAGGATTTGCCTGGTGTTCGGTATCATATGGTTCGCGGCGCTTTGGATGCAGTTGGAGTGGCTAACAGGAAGCAAGGTCGATCAAAGTATGGGGCTAAAAAGCCTAAGTAATTTTAGGTGACTGTTTTAATTTTGAAACATTGATGATTGAGGGTTGATTTTATATGCCGAGAAGGCCAATTGTTCTTCGGAAAAAAGTTTCATATGATCCGCGCTTTAATGATCCTGTCGTGGGTAAGTTTCTAAGCATCCTAATGAAGGATGGAAAAAGAAGTACTGTGGAACGTGTGTGCTATGGGGCCTTTGATCTCGTTCAGGAAAAGACGGGAAGTGATCCGCTGAAGGTCTTTCATTCTGCGTTGGGTAATGTTAAGCCTGTTGTTGAGGTGAAGTCTCGTCGCGTTGGTGGGGCGTCGTATCAAGTTCCTGTTGAAATTCGTACTGTTCGTCAGGTCGCTTTGGGATTGCGTTGGATTAGTCAGAGTGCGAAGGCTAGGGCTGGTCGAAGTATGCAGGAAAAGCTTGCTGGTGAGTTGATGGATGCGGCGAATAATGCTGGTGCTTCTGTGAAGAAGCGTGATGAAGTTCATCGTATGGCTGAGGCGAATAGGGCATTTGCTCACTACCGGTGGTGAGTGATACTTTTGGTATGTGCTGCAGGTGGTCCGTCCTGGCTTGACCCGGGGGCTCGGGTCTTATTGGGAAAGTAGGACGGTAATCCCTCTGCAGTATTTTTTTGTGGAGAATTTGTGAGTTCAGATTTACCATTAAGTCAAACTCGAAATATAGGCATTATGGCCCATATTGATGCTGGCAAGACAACGACAACTGAGCGTGTTTTGTACTATACGGGTGTTTCTCATCGTATTGGTGAGGTGCATGAGGGCGCAGCTCAGATGGATTGGATGGAGCAGGAGCGTGAGAGGGGAATTACTATTACTTCGGCCGCAACCACATGTTTTTGGGCTGGGCATAGAATTAATATTATAGATACGCCTGGACATGTGGACTTTACGATTGAGGTAGAGCGTTCTTTGAGGGTGTTAGATGGTGCCGTTGCTGTATTTGATTCAGTTCAGGGTGTCGAGC
The DNA here is from genome assembly GCA_049607825.1 of Nitrospirales bacterium. Lineage (GTDB taxonomy): Bacteria > Nitrospirota > Nitrospiria > Nitrospirales > UBA8639 > JAGQKC01. The sequence continues at coordinate 3,299 of JBMYWX010000052.1, read as the reverse complement.
CTCAGTCTGAAACTGTTTGGAGGCAGGCTGATAAGTACAACGTTCCGAGAATCGCATTTATGAACAAGATGGATCGTGTTGGGGCTGATTACTTTGCTGCAATCGATACTATGATTGATCGATTGGGCGCCAATCCAATTCCGATTCAGCTGCCTTATGGTAAGGAAGATTCTCTTCGTGGGGTTTGTGATCTAGTTAAGATGAAGGCATATGTTTATGACGATGAAAGTCTTGGTGCTGATTACGTAGTGGAGGAGATCCCGTCAGATTTGCTTGATGTTGCAAAAGAATATCGAGAAAAAATGATTGATGCGGTGGCTGAGCATGATGATGTGGTCATGGAGCGATATTTGAATGGTGAGGAGTTAAGTGAGGATGAGATTAAGCGTGCAATTCGGGCTGGTACTATTGGCATGAAGCTTACTCCTGTCTTTTGTGGCTCTGCGTTTAAGAATAAGGGGGTGCAGCCATTGTTAGACGCGGTGGTTGACTTCCTTCCTTCTCCTGTAGACCTGCCTGCAGTTATTGGTGTTGATCCGAAGTCCGGTGATGAGCTTTCTAGGGGGTCTGAAGTGGGAGAGCCATTCTCAGCTCTAGCCTTTAAGATTATGACTGACCCTTTTGCTGGGCAGTTGACCTATTTCCGTGTGTATTCAGGGAAATTGTCGACTGGTTCTTATATATTTAATGTTACGCAGGATAGGAAAGAGCGTGTCGGTAGACTATTAAAGATGCATGCCAATAAGCGTGAGGATATTGATGAGGTTTCTGCTGGAGACATTGCTGCTGCTGTAGGTTTGAAGGAGTCTCGGACTGGTGATACCTTATGCGATGAAAAGAATCCAATTCTACTTGAGGTTATTAAGTTTCCTGAGCCTGTAATCTCCCTAGCTGTGGAGCCAAAGACAAAGCAGGATCTGGAAAAACTTGGCTTTTCGTTGGGTAAGCTTGCTCAAGAAGATCCGTCTTTTCATGTTCAGACAGATGAGGAGACGGGGCAAACTATTATCTCTGGCATGGGTGAGCTGCATCTCGAGATTATTGTTGATCGTCTCCTTCGTGAGTTTAAGGTTCAGGCAAACGTAGGAAAGCCTGAGGTTGCTTATCGTGAGACCATTAAGCGTCAGGCTGAGGCTGAGGCAAAATACGTTAAGCAGACTGGTGGTCGTGGGCAATATGGTCATGTGTTTTTAAGGGTTGAGCCTGGTGAGGCGGGTGTTGGTCTTGAGTTTGTTAATAAGATTGTGGGTGGAGTCATTCCTAAAGAATATATTCCCGCTGTTGAAAAGGGAGTGCGGGGTAGATTGGAGTCTGGGGTATTGGCTGGTTATCCGATGCGAGATCTAAAGGTAACCTTATTCGATGGTTCTTATCACGATGTTGACTCAAATGAGATGGCATTTAAAATTGCTGCATCGATGGCATTTGAGAGTGCATGTAAGAAGGCAGATCCTACTCTTTTAGAGCCAATTATGAAGGTGGAGGTGCTTGTTCCTCAGGACTTTATGGGTGATGTTATTGGTGACCTTAATAGTAGGAGGGGCAAGGTTCATGGTATTAAGGCGCGTGCTTCATCGCAGGCTGTGGATTCTTCTGTGCCTTTGAGTCAGATGTTTGGATATGCAACGGATTTACGCTCAAAAACTCAAGGCCGTGCTACTTATAGCATGGAATTTGAGGAATATGAGGCCGTTCCCAGGCAGCTAGCTTTGGAAATTATCAAGAAGCAGCAAGGTGAGTGATTTTGGTTTTCTTCGGTTTTTATTGAGATAGTTTTGTGGATTGCTAGGAAAGATAGACAAGGAGGCGAGGATGGGGAAGGCGAAATTTGAGCGAAAGAAGCCGCATCTGAATGTGGGAACTGTGGGGCATGTGGACCATGGCAAGACGACGCTCACGTCGGCATTGACGAAGGTCATGGGCGATCAGGGGATGGCGAATTATGTCGCCTACGATGATGTGGCCAAGGCGAGTGAATCGCAGGGACGCCGAGATGCCACCAAGATCGTCACGATCGCCATTTCTCATGTTGAGTATGAATCGCCGAATCGCCACTATGCGCATGTGGACTGTCCGGGGCATGCGGACTATGTCAAGAATATGATTACGGGTGCTGCGCAGATGGATGGGGCGATCTTAGTTGTCTCTGCTGCCGATGGCCCGATGCCGCAAACGCGCGAGCATATTCTGCTGGCGCGTCAGGTGGGAGTGCCCTATATTGTCGTCTTTTTGAATAAGGCAGATAAAGTTGAAGATCCAGAGCTCTTAGAGCTTGTTGAGCTGGAAGTCCGTGAGTTGCTGAGTAAGTATGGATTTCCAGGGGATGATGTGCCGATTGTGACGGGGTCGGCGACAAAGGCCTTGGAGGGAGATCAGGGTGAGATTGGGGTGCCGTCGATTATGCGATTATTGGAGGCCGTCGATACCTATATTCCGACGCCAGAGCGCGCGATTGATAAGCCGTTCTTGATGCCCATTGAAGATGTCTTTACGATTAGTGGGCGTGGGACGGTGGTGACAGGTCGTGTGGAGCGTGGGCAGGTGAAGGTGGGCGACGAGATTGAGATTGTGGGACTGAAGGATACACAGACGACGATTGTGACGGGTGTGGAGATGTTTCGGAAGGTCTTGGATGAAGGGCAGGCAGGCGATAATATTGGGGCCCTGCTTCGAGGGACAAAGAAGGAAGAGGTGGAGCGAGGGATGGTGTTGTCGAAGCCTAAGAGTATTACCCCGCATACCAAGTTTAAGGCCGAGGTGTATGTGCTGACGAAGGAAGAGGGTGGGCGGCATACGCCCTTCTTTAAGGGGTATCGGCCGCAGTTTTATTTCCGGACTACGGATGTGACGGGAATTGTGGAGTTAGAGGCCGGGGTGGAAATGGTGATGCCGGGGGATAATGTGTCGTTTACGGGTGAATTGATTGCCCCGATTGCCATGGAGCAGGGGGTGCGGTTTGCCGTGCGTGAAGGGGGTCGGACCGTGGGGGCCGGAGTCGTCACGGAAATCTTAGCCTAAGTTATGGAAAGAAGGGTTTAAAAAGGTGAATGGAGAGCGGCGTATAAGGATTCGGTTAAAGGGGTTCGACTATCGTATTTTAGATCAGTCGGTGCGTGAAATAGTTGATACGGTTATGCGGAGTGGGGCTAGAATTGCTGGCCCTGTCCCGCTGCCAACCCGCATTGAAAAATTTACCGTTCAGAGGGCTACTCATTGTGACAAGAAGTCACGAGAGCAGTTTGAGGTAAGGACTCATAAGCGTTTATTGGATATCATGGAGCCTACTCCGGAGACAATGG
>JBMYWX010000051.1:0-14900 GCA_049607825.1 Nitrospirales bacterium | reverse complement strand
GTCTTTTGATAAACCGAAGCTGCCGAGTTATTCCATCTGACTGCTGAATCGCATTGGGGATTGATGCCACCAACGAGGCCCGCATCGTTTTCTTGAAGGCTTCGCTTCTCACCGACTTGAGGACATGCTCCATCTCCTCATGAAGACCAGATAAATCATGTGGACAGGGTTCGCCACGAGCGACCTCTTGGATGCTCTCTGCAAACGTCACAGTCGCACCGAAATCTATTAAGACCATGTTTCCTAGAAAAAAGGACAACACAATAATCAATTTCATACCCACCTCCGATCACACAACTCAACCACAGATCGAGTTTTCGTGACGTTTCAGGTTCTTTACTCTTAAAGCAAGGCATATCCACCAAGAAGTCATGCGCCAGACCCTCCTTTGGTCGACGGACTAGTCGTATTGTACACTGTATAATTGGAGTAAAGATAATGAAACCGTCGTCTCAATTTCCCATCGAAGTCGTTCTCCCTGAAATTCAAAAAACCTTAGACAAGCATCGCAACCTTGTGCTCACGGCGTTACCAGGAGCTGGGAAAACGACTCGTGTCCCACTCGCACTCCTGCATGCACCATGGATGCAGGAGCAGCGAATGATTATGCTCGAACCACGCCGGTTAGCCGCACGAACAGCCGCTTCATATATGGCTCACACTCTGGGAGAACAGGTTGGGAAGACCGTGGGGTATCGTACGCGTATGGATACCTGCATAGGGCCAACCACGCGTATCGAAGTCGTGACCCAAGGCATTCTCACTCGCCTGTTGCAAAAAGATTCTTCATTAGACAATTACAACCTTGTCATTTTTGATGAATATCATGAAAGAAGCCTTCAGGCAGATCTTGGACTCGCACTATGCCTTCAAATACAAGAAGTGCTCAGAGAGGATCTTCGCATTCTCGTCATGTCAGCCACACTAGATTGCAAGGCTGTATCTGAAATTATGAAGAGAGCTCCCATCATTACCTGCGAAGGAAAAGTCTTTCCTATTGAGACACATTATATCCAACGCATGCAAAACTCAAAAGTTGAGCCAGCTATCGTAAGTTGCATCAAACAAGTCATGAGGAACGAAATCGGAAACATTCTTGTCTTCCTTCCTGGAGCGGGAGAGATTCGTCGCGTTCAACGGTTACTTGCTAATGCCAATCTCGGCACTGAGGTTAGAATCGCTCCGCTCTATGGCAATCTTTCACCGCAGACACAAGATCAAGCCATACAACTACCTCCTCCTGGCATTCGAAAAATTGTATTGGCGACCTCCATAGCTGAAACCAGTCTCACGATACAAGGAATTCGGGTGGTGATTGATTCAGGGCTCATGCGGGTCCCTCGCTTTGATGCTCGTAGCGGGATGACTCGGTTGATTACCGTAAAAGTATCACAAGACTCTGCCGATCAACGTCGAGGCAGGGCGGGACGTCTAGAACCAGGCACCTGTTATCGACTCTGGTCATCAATTGAACAGCAACGCTTGCTTCAGAGAACCTTACCTGAAATTTTAGGTGCCGACCTTTCACACTTGGCCTTAGAACTTGCAGCCTGGGGTATTACAGATCCACATACTCTGGAATGGCTCGACCCTCCACCAGCCAATGCGTTTGCCCAAGCTCACCATCTATTAAAACTATTGAGAGCGGTTGATGACCAGCATTGCATTACCACCCATGGCCAAAAAATGGCCAAACTTCCCTTACATCCACGGCTAGCTCATATGGTTTTACGTTCTCAAGAATTAGGAATCGAAAGAGTGGCGTGTGATATCACCGTGATATTAAACGAACGCGACTTTTTGAAAGCCCATTCTCGTGACCGCAGTGCAGACCTACGACTTCGCGTGGACCTTTTGCGAACACCAACGACTTCTCGTCATACTTCAGCCATTGATCGGTCAACTCATCAGCGTGTCGTGAAAGTCACTGAGCAACTCAGGACCCTCTTAGGTCTTTGTGAGAACAGACAAGACAGAGATTCCCACTTCGATGTAGTGGGTCTACTCCTTGCTTTTGCGTACCCTGATCGTATTGCTCAGCGCCAAAGCCGACAGCATGGCCACTACCGATTAGCCAACGGTAAAAGCGGAATATTCCTTGAATCAGACGCCCTTGTAGCTGAAGATTATGTTGTGGTTGCAGATCTAGACGGAACAAAACCTCATGCCCGCATTTGCCTCGCAGCCCCCGTGAAACTTAACGATCTCAAGGAACAGTATCCTGAACTCTTCCAAAATGTCGAATATGTCAAATGGGATGATCAGCAATCGGCAGTACAAGCTCAACGACAACGCCGTCTCGGTGAGATAATCATTGATGACTCCCCACTTTCTGAAACATCGTCACCTCTCGTCACAACAGCATTACTTCAAGGAATCAGACGAAAAGGTCTTGACTGTTTACCTTGGACAAAAGAACTCCGAAATTGGCAAGCACGAGTGACCTATGTTCAGAGAATGGCAGGTGAGCATTCCGATTGGCCAGTCGTCAGCGACAGTCATCTCTTGGAGGCACTTGAGAGTTGGTTGGCTCCTTACCTCAATGGAATGTCTCGACTTTCTGAACTCAAACGAATGAAGTTAAATATTCCCTTGCATGCTCTCCTCACATGGAAACAGCAACAGGCGCTCAATCAACAAGCCCCCACACACATAACAGTCCCGACAGGATCTCGAATTGGTTTGGATTATTGTTCACAGGACATTCCGATTCTGGCCGTCCGACTACAGGAGATGTTTAGACAACCTGATACTCCAAGGCTTGCGCAAGGGAAAGGTCAGGTGTTGCTCCACTTACTCTCTCCAGCGAGACGCCCCATTCAAGTGACTCAAGACTTAGCCAGCTTTTGGAAGAATGGCTATCAAGACGTAAAAAAAGAACTCAAAGGTCGCTATCCCAAACATCACTGGCCCGACGACCCACTACAAACTCAGCCAACTCAAAAAGTTAAACCAGCAAAATAAACATAGAGGACCTAACAGACATGAGAGTATTAGTTGTGTCTTGTATTTATTTCTGATATTAAAGAATTCCTAAATGGCAGAATGGATATGCCATTTCTCTCACTATTTTAATAGTCAAATACTGCCTTGCTCTGTGGGCATGTCTTTGATGAGTTAGCTCATCTGTGAATCTTTCCTGCTTCCATCAATTGCATAGAACATCCTAAAACACTATTGAGTGATGAGGTATTCGAATGGCTAAATTATCTGTGAGAGCACAAGCTGCACCAAGCTGGTCCTTAGCAGATCTTCTGACTCACCCTGAGAAAGATCTAGATAAACTTTCTCAAAGGCTTGAACGGCAAGTGAGTCAACTTGAACGGTTACGTCCTCGATTGAATCAAAATGTGACACCAAAACTCTTTAACCAAGCCTATCGATTAAAAGAGTCGATTTCGACGATTTCTTCCACACTCCAGGCCTTTGCTTTTCTATGGTTTGCTGAGAATACTCAAGAACAGTCAGCACGAGCATTTGAAGCTACAGTGCGTGAACGACTCACAAGCTTTGAAAACCGGATCCTCTTTTTGGATCTTTGGTGGCAAGGGCTTAAACCTCAAAAAGCCACACCACTTCGGCGTCAATCTAGAAGTCTTCAATATTATCTCGAGACGCTTACGCGCTTGAAGCCCCATACGTTGAGCGAAGCGGAGGAACAAGTCATCAGTGTCAAAAACAGTACAGGTCGGAATGCCATAGAAATGCTGTATGGCGTGTTGACGACAGGGTTCAAGTTTTCATTAAAAATTGGCGGCAAAACACACTCGCTCACACGGGAAGAGCTCACCGCACATGTTCGACATCGGTCTGCTCAGCGTCGGCAAGCGGCCTATCAAGAATTATTCCGTGTGTATTCAGACCATCGTGACATGGTTGGAGAAATGTATAAGACGTTGGTGTTGGACTGGAAGAACGAAGGTGTCAGCCTTCGCCACCATCACAGGCCAATTGCTGTTCGAAATACCGCGAATGATGTACCGGATCAAGCGGTCACAGTACTTCTGACAACATGTCGTAAGAATGCCAGTCTTTTTCAACATTACTTTCGACTAAAAGCCAAACTTCTCAAACAGAAGACCTTCACCCGCTATGACCTCTATGCCCCAGTCCAATCAACGTCATCGGAGTATTCCTTTGCTCAAGCCTGGAAGTTGGTCGAGGAATCGTATCAACAGTTCTCTCCTCAGGTCGCACAACTGGCTAAGCGAGTGGTACAGGAAGAGCATCTTGACGCACAGACTCGTCCTGGCAAGATGAGCGGAGCCTTTTGCTACAGCGTCACACCTCAACTCACTCCATATGTGTTGATGAGTTTCAATGGACAGCCACGTGATGTCTCGACCTTAGCTCATGAACTCGGGCATGCCGTCCATGGAATGCTCGCTCATCAGCACTCCGTGTTGACGTTCCATTCCTCTCTACCACTGGCTGAAACGGCTTCAATTTTTGGTGAACAATTGTTGTCAGAGAATTTCTTGAGTCAAGAGAAAAAAACTACAGCAAAACGCGCACTCTTGGTGAATCAACTTGACGATCTCTATGCCACGATTGTTCGTCAAGCCTACTTTGTCGAGTTTGAACGAACCGCTCATCAGATGATTGGAGAAGGTGCAACGGTCGATGCCCTAGCCAAGGCATACCTCGACTTGCTTCGAGAACAATTTGGGCGATCGGTTCAAGTATCCAAAGAATTTCAATGGGAATGGTTAGCGATTCCTCATATATTTGCCAGCCCGTTTTATTGCTATGCCTATAGTTTTGGAAATCTGTTAGTGCTCGCGCTGTATCAACGATATAAGCAGGAAGGACAAACATTTATCCCGAAGTATTTACAATTATTATCGGCTGGTGGCTCCGCAAGTCCAGAGTCTCTTCTCACTCCGCTCAAAGTCGATATTCGTTCAGAATATTTTTGGCAGGAAGGGTTTAATCGTATTCAAGATCTTATCCAGGACTTAGAAAAAACCATGCCATGACTTCAGACTATGGGACATGGATGTCTCAGAGTTCAAGTCATAACCTGGGACTACACCGTATGGAGTTTTTTCACTATACAAAGGGGGGAAACGTCTTCTCTTTGGCGACAGTAGTTGGCCTACTTACGCTAAATCTTAAAAAGGGAAATTGGGGAGATAGGTCGGAAAAGGATGCGTTAAAAAATTCCTGCTTGTTGTTGCAACCAACGGACATATCGAATCACTTCCGTCACCTCCTCAGGTGAGATGCCTTCAATTTTTGGCATATTTCCAAATTTCCAATGATGGGCTCGAACACCTTGAGCTGCGGCACGTTGGAATGCAAAATCTGCATGATGGTTAGGTTCGTAAATTTTGTGAACGAGTGGAGGTCCTTGGTCTGTTCCAGTTCCTTGAGGACCATGGCACCGAGCACAATTGGTGTTGAATTGGCCTTCCCCTTTGACTAGTTCCTCTGGCGTTGCTTCTGTCTTCTGCGCAATCGGTATAGAATTCTCTATCTTATGACCATCATGATTTGTATCTGTATTGGCTTCTGAGCAACCGGTTAGGAGAAAGAGACCAACGAGTAATGAGATACCAAAACCATTAGCTATTAGTCCGCAGAAATTTGATTGGTGCAACTGATACGTGTGGGCAATCATGATTAGAGACTATCTTAGGTAAGCTTAATCAATCCTATCTTAATGCAGGATCTTTCAATCCTGCATTGTGAAACCCTTCTTGACGAAAAAGACAACTGTCACAGTGGCCACAGGCCTGGCCATTTTCTTCTGGTGCGTAACAACTATGCGTAAGATGAAAAGGTACGTCAAGCTCGAGACCTTTTTGAATAATCTCAGATTTTGACATTTTAATTAAGGGGGTAAGGATTTCTATTGTCTCACCATCTGCCCCAATTTTGGTTCCAAGACGAGCAACCTGCATGAAGGCTTTAACAAATTCTGGTCGACAATCAGGATACCCAGAATAATCAAGAGTATTTGCGCCAAAATATATTCGATGAGCTTGAAGTACTTCAGCATAGGCTAATGCTAAACTTAAAAAAATAGTATTTCGAGCAGGAACATAGGTGATAGGAATTCCTTCTGCACGATCACCAAGTGAATGATGTTGAGGTACATCAAGAGGGGCTGTTAACGCAGACCCGCCAAAGATCCGCAGGTCAAGATCTACAACTTTGTGCTCTTTAGCCTGTATCCAAGCTGCAATTTCTGAAGCCTTTGACACTTCAATCGCATGTCGCTGTCCATAAAAAAATGTAAGTAGGTAGATATCGTGTCCTTCCGCCTTTGCAATGGCTGCCGTGACGGTCGAATCGAGCCCACCACTCGCAAGAATCACTGCTTTGGTATGTAACATGATATTGCTCGAATCGATAGGACAAAACGTTCAACAAAGGAGGTTTATTGAGAAAAAGACTTAATGCACACAGGAGTTATGAAGATGGGTACAGAGCAGGGGAAACCCATTGCTTTTGAAAATATGCTCACTGAACTTTGTTATGACCGTTGTTCTGAACGCTGAATTTTTTCCATCAGCTCTCGGTTTGTTTGACAGGCAACACACAAACGAGCAAATGGTAGTGCCTGTAATCGCTTTTCACTTACCTCTTCCTCACACTCAGCACAGATACCATAGGTCCCTTCTTCAAGGCTCACAAGTGCATCTTCAATCTGTTGACGCTCTTTATTCCGCATCTCTTGAAGAGAAATACCCATTTCTCTATCTAGATCGACGAGAGCTTGGTCACCAGTATCCATCGCGGACTCCAAACGTCGTTGCTGTTCATCTGTCAAGGATTGCCCCAATTTCTCTTTAATGGCTTGTGAAATGGCATCCCGTTTGCCAAGTAGAATCTTCTGTAGCGTTGCCTTTCGTCCTTTCGGGACCACAACTCTTGGCGTTTTTGATTCTTTTTTCATTACTTCTCTTTTTTGAGTTTTTGATACCACAACTTCTTTTTTATTAGAGGAGCGAGCAGAAACACCTTTTACCTGTTTAACGAGAGATGACTTCTGTTTTGAAACTGGCTTTGTAGCTTTACTAACAGTAGCCTTTTTCTTAGGTGCAATTTTTTTAATAGCGGTTGGCTTCTTTTTTACAAGTGGCTTTTTGACAACTTTAGCCTTCGCTGTTGTTAATTTTTTACTCGATGGTTTCTTGGTGACTGTTGTCTTTTTACTAACCGTTGATTTCTTTGCGCTTGGCTTTTTACTTGGAACAACCTTTTTGACTTTAGCCGAGGATGTTGCCTTCTTTTTCTTCTGAGTTTTTGAAGCCATACACTAAGCTTCCTTTCTGGTTGATTCGTGTTACAGGTATCAAACTCTGCGCACGTTCTCAAGCATGGAGGCCTAATTGGAGGGTGATCTTAGCAAAAAATGTTCAGATGTCAATTCATTGATTAGGAATAGGATATAAGCGAATGGACTTGGGTATCCTTTAGCTTTTCTCTCCCAGGTAAAAACAAGAGCTCTACAAGACAGGCTATTTCGACAATCTCTCCTCCTAATCGACTAACTAATTGTACGGTCGCGTCAGCTGTTCCCCCTGTTGCTAAAAGGTCATCAACGATTAAGACTCGCTCACCAGGGACAATCGCATCTTGGTGAATGGCAAGTGAATTTGATCCATACTCCAGTTGATACTTCACTTCAAAGACCTCAGCGGGTAATTTCCCTGGTTTTCTGACAGGAACAAAACCTGCTTGTAGCCGATACGCCAATGGACTACCAAAGATAAATCCTCGAGACTCTATTCCAACAACTTTTGAGATATTTTCCGACTCATACCTAGCGCTGAATTCATCAATAATACTTCGAAGGCAGTCAGCATCTTTCAAGAGTGTCGTAATGTCATAAAATAAGATTCCTGGCTTCGGGAAATCAGGAACCTCTCGAATCATCGATTTGTAATTCATGGACGAAACCTATCCATTCCAAAGTAGATACTTCAATTTTGAGGCTTTAGCAAGCCTACGATCTTTGCGCACTTAACGTAGAATGCGAAATTCACTCGATTCACTCAGCACCTTCTTCCAAGACACCTGGACATGCTCAACAGAGGCTAGAGCCGGACCTTGATTCAATGCAACAAGAAAAGCGTCAACCTCTTCTTGTCTTCCTTCAACTTCAGACTCCACGCGACCATCCTGAAGATTTCGCACCCAACCTGAGAGATTTAGACGCCTGGCTTCCCGTTGAGTAAAAGCTCGAAACGCAACTCCTTGAACTCGACCAGACACAAGGAGATGCGCTCGCACAATTGGATATAATTCCGATAAACCCTCGCCAGAATCTTGCACATCAGCAGTCATCATAGACGTCTGCAAGGAATCGCTCATCCATTAGACTGGACGATTTCTGTACCCACACGTATTCCCTCTCGAATGCAATCTGGAATACCTAGACCGTCAAAGGCGGCGCCCGTAAGATGGAGGCCTTCAATTTCCTCTGCTAATGAGCGTATTTCCTGCAGTCGCTGCCCATGCCCACATATGTATTGCGGCATAGCACGGTTCCAACGATGAATTTCAGTAAAGATTGGTTCATGAGAAATGCCAACCATCTCTTTCAACTGTCCTCGAATATAGGATACAAGTGAAGAGTCGTCTTCTTCTAAAATCTGTTCTCTTCCTATTCCTCCCACATAGCATCGAATCAAGGTCTGGTCAGGTTTTGATCGGTTAGACCACTTTAAGGATGTCCACGTTGCTGCAATAAATGCTTTACCTTCAATACGTGGAACTACAAATCCAAACCCTTTAATGAAACTTTTAACATCTTTTGTGTGAAAGGCAAGAGAAATCGTGGCCGTCGAAGAATAGGGAATGCGTGCTAATAGTTCAGAAACTCTTGGGTAGTGTGATTTGAGCAAATGTGACGTAACATAGGCTGGTGTGGCAAAGACTACATCGTCTGCCATAATTTGCGTCCGATTATCTAGAACAAGCGAATAGCCTGTTGATGGACCTATCACAGGGTTTACTTCAAGAACGTGATGACCAATCTGGAGATTGGCACCTCCTGATTCAATCCGTTTAACCAAGGCTTCTACTAAATCACCGAGTCCACCTTGTAAGGTTGCAAACATCGATCGCTTCGGAGCTGCAATGGAAGTAGCAGGTTTTCGACTGGCCTGCTGGGCCCGCATACCTTTAATCAAACTACCATACTGTTGTTCGAGCTCATAGAATCGAGGAAACGTTGCTTTGAGACTTAATTCATTAGCATCTCCTGCATAAATTCCAGCGACAAGGGGTTCAATGAAGTAATCAAATGCTTCCGTTCCGAGTCTTCGACGAAAGAAGGCAGCCAATGATTCATCTCGTTCGACATCGTTATCACGCGGAACAAACCATTCCCAACCCATTCGAAACATGCCCAGTGGTGAAATTAATCCACCAGAAAATAATGCACTGACTCGAGTCGGAACAAATCCAACCAATCCTTGCGGCAACTCTCGCATCTGACCCTTCGCAAAACAAAAGGTTTGACTATTTGATGAATTAGTATTAATGATTTGGTCTGTGATCCCAAGTTTCTCACATAATTCAAACGCCCATGGTTTAGTCGTTAAAAAAGAATCTGGTCCAGCTTCGATAACAAAATCATCAATATGGTTGGTGTAAATCTTCCCTCCAAATCTCGCAGAACCTTCAATTACCGTACAGTCTATCTCCAACCCAGTGCGTTGACATTCTTCTTGAATCGCAAATGCTGTTGAAAGGCCAGAAATACCACCTCCAATAATCGCGACTTGATGAGCGGAGCTTGTCATGGATAGTGAGCTAGGTGAATAGACCCATACTGCTTGAGATCTGACTCTTTAAGAGCCAGACATAAGGTTGGAGCAGGAAGAGAAGTGGGCGTTATATGCTGATCGAGATTAACCGGAAACCTGCGCTTCAGCCTCTCGGGCACTCAGCTGATGAACAAATTCTATTGTCGCTTCGACAGAATCAACAGGGATATGAGGAAGAATTCCATGACCGAGATTAAAGATATGACCAACCCGCCCATTAGCTTGTTGTAAAATTCTTCGCACACGTCGTTCAATTTCTTTTAGTGGGGCCGCAAGAACCAGAGGGTCAAGATTCCCCTGAACCGCGATATCATATCCTAGAGTTGCCCATGCTTCATCTAAGCGAACTCGCCAGTCGAGACCCATGACATCACACCCGGTTTTTCGCATAAGTGGAAGCAGGGTCGCCGTACCAGTTCCAAAATAAATCTGAGGTATACCATGGGACTTAAGAGCTTCAAAAATTCGTTGCGTATGAGGTAAAACATATTCCTCATAATCGTCTGGACTTAAACACCCAACCCAACTATCAAATAATTGAATAGCTTGAGCACCAGCCTGAACCTGGACTTGGAGATATTCAATGACACCATTGGATAACTTCGTGAGCAAGGCATGCCATAAATCTGGTCGAGCGAACATTAGATCTTTGGTCCGTCTATAATCACGAGAACTCCCCCCTTCTATCGCATAGCTTGCAAGGGTAAATGGAGCTCCAGCAAAACCAATTAAAGGAACTCGGTCTGCAAGGGCCTGCCTGGCACAACGAATAGCCTTCCCCGCATATTCAAAAGACTCTCCGTCAACTGGAATAAGCTCTGCGATATCTTGCTCTGAACGAACAGGGTTATGAAAAACGGGACCTTTACTTTCAATGAATTCTAACTGTAAGCCCATGGCGTCTAAGGGAAGAAGAATGTCCGCAAAGATAATGGCAGCATCCAATGAAAACCGTTCAATTGGCTGAAGAGTCACTTCCGCTGCTAATTCTGGAGTTTTGCACACCTCGAGAATTGAGTGACGCTTTCGCACCGCCAGGTACTCTGACATGTAACGACCAGCTTGTCGCATGAACCAAACAGGAGTTCGATCGACTGATTCACGTCGGCAAGCTCGAAGAAAACGATCATTCATAAGCAAGCATTTTACGGGTGGTTTTGTATGGAGTCAACGAATGGACCTTTCATTATTTCTCGTCACACATTGACATTCAATGAGATTCTAAACACTCAGATAATCCTTGGCATCCAGAATTCGAAAATAATTTGCAAGGAAAATTCTACAAGAATGATAAGAGAGGATGAAGCTTGTGGTACAGCGACTGACTCATCGCATCAATCTCCTGAATTTCATTATCATCCATTATATGGGCATCGTCCGGCTCTAATTCAATTCGATAATGCTCCCCATCCTGAGAAAACCATTCAAAATATGGATGTGGAGACAGTAGAGGATGAGGATCAAAGGACATGAGACTGACTTTTCCTAGATGTGGGACTTCAAATTCAGCCAAAGAATCTATCGCTCGTCCATCGTCGATGAACTTTGAATTAGTGAAGCGAATGACCTTGCCACTAATCTCACCTGCGAATTGCCCTAAGAGACACATGTCAACAAGACCGAGGCCCGCAAATATCATTTGCCCAACTACAACACCATCATTTCGATTATCAAGATATCCGCTATTGACCCAGCGGAAGTTCCCAAATTTTTGAGCCATGATATCAGCAGGTGGAAATCAAATAATGTTGAAGTTGAGGGATGATGGGGAATTGATTCGAGGACAAGTCATTATGGCTTACAAATGGGACAATGAACTTGTCGACCGAGGTTAGTATTTTCTAACTCATCAAGTGCAGTTTCTCTATCAGAGTATTCAAACCAGCCACCTTCCCAAAAATCTGAGCGCCCCGTTGACGAAGGAATTTCTATACATCGCTCACGATGGAGCATGGCCTGATCCAGTGAATTTTTAACGTGAATCCAATAGTTCATTATGATTAAGTAATGGGGATATTTGCCTTAGGAAACTAATCCTCAAGCAGTTGCCATTCATCCTTTTCAATGAGGACCTTTTCTCCAGCCTTTAACTTCTTCACATCATCGCGGTGTAACAGACCAAAATATCGTTCTATTCGATCATCATCATCAATTCGCTCCTCTTGCATCTGACCACTTGCTAACTTGAACTTTCTGATAAGCACCGGCATGATACGCCTCCTTAAAGATCTCCTAGAGTTTTTTAAAATTCAAAATTGATAAGGTAATGATTCTTCTATGAAATTGTCAAGTTCAGCTGATAATTCTCTTATAAAGAGTTTTTCAGCAAACATAGCGGCTCATTATAGGAATTCGGTATAATGATAGTGTGTTTCATGAATTTCTAGTATCACTTACGCAGTATCCGCGTTAGCCCTAACAGTAGCAAATACTATGCTGGATTCATAACATTCTAGGAAACTAGGTATGACGGACCTATGAAGGAGGACAAAGAATGCCTGTTTATGAATATGTTTGTGAGGCGTGCGAAAATCAGTACGAAATGATGCAAGCCATTAGCGTCAATGCTGAAGAAACCGTCTGTCCGAAGTGTAATGCGACGCAAAGTAAGAGGATCATGTCTGCGTTTGCATCTAAAGTTGTCGGCACTCATAAAACTGGGTTTCAAGAAATGAAGGCCTATGACATGTTAGGTGAACGGATGAACAATTTTAGCAAGCTTCCGTCAATCTCAGGCCAACGAGCAGCTCCTTCAGCCGAAAACTCCCTACCACCTGGTGCAGTTCCCAGCGATTCAGCGTAATACATTTGGTAAGCATGAAGAGAGAGTGAGTTATTACTGAGCCTTGACTCACCTCCTTTCATGAACTCGTATCACCACCTACGATGTACTTGGTTCAAATCTTAAAATCGTATCTTGACTTTTAGGTCATAAAACAGGAATTATTCCGCGGGTTTGTGCTCACTATTCCTTAGATTGATAGGTTCGGTTTCTACGCATTTTTCGGTTGTCTTAAAAGAAGCGTGAATACATTTTGAGAATATATTTCCTAGTAACTAGTATTTTGCTTGCCTTCGTTGCCTGGAGTGGAGTCGGCAATGCCAAAGAGGCATCTCTCGAGCACACAGAGCTAGCTGGCACCCTTCGCATTACTGGAAATGGCCCGGAGCACCACTTACTGACCAGTTTGGCTCACGCCTTCGAAATGCATTACCCCACAGTTTCTGTCGACATATTTTGGCATGAGAATGCTAAGCCAATACGCACGGTCGAGTTAGGTGAAGCCGACATGGGAATCACTGGCTATGAAGATTCCTCTCTTCGTTCAACCACTGTTGCTCGAGATGGGATCGCAGTCATTACGAATTTTTCAAACCCTGTTTCTGAACTCAGCCTTAAGCAAATGTCAGCTGTCTTTTCTGGAAACACTCGATTTTGGTCTCAGGTCTATGAAGAAGCGCCAGAGATGAAAATTAAGCTTGTCAACAGAGCTGACAACCAAAATATTAGACAAGGCTTTGTAAACATGCTAGGAATCAAGCGCATTCCACGTACAGCTAGAATGATCCAATTGGAACAGCATGCGATAAATGCTGTTGCAGGAGATTTAAGTGCCATTACCTTTGTCTCAATGGCAAAAGCATTACGGGCAAGGGAAGATGGCGTCGCGATCAATCTCTTATTTATTGAGAAGGTCGAACCTGAATATCAAACCGTACTGGATAAAACGTATCCTCTACAGCGGCCTGTGATTTTTATTACACAACCACATCCAACACCGATCATCTTAGCATTTGAACAATTTACACTCTCTTCGAATGGTCAACGAATAATCAAAGCAAATAGCTACTACGCACTTAGTACGGAATGATCATCGGGCAGGTAAGAATTTAAGGATAGAGATGCTCTTATTCTGTTTCTTTTCAAACCCTAGTATCTTTTGCAGAAGAATACGATTTCTTCCATGGTGAACATAATTAATGTTTAGAAAAATACTAGTCGCCAATCGAGGTGAAATTGCGATGCGAGTGATTCGCGCCTGTCGCGAATTAGGGATTGCGACAGCGGCAATTTACGCTGAGAGTGATGCGACAGCCATCTATGTCAAAAAAGCCAATGAAGCCTACTTGGTTGGCCCTGGCCCCGTTCAAGGCTATCTGGATGCACAGCAAATTGTGCGTCTGGCCAAACGAATTCATGCTGATGCAATTCATCCAGGTTATGGGTTTTTAGCCGAAAACGCAGAGTTTGCATTATTGTGTCAAAAAGCTGGAATTACATTCATTGGCCCTTCGCCCTATTCGCTTGATTTATTGGGAGACAAAGTAAAAGCACGAGAATTAGCCTTGAAGGTGGGAGTTCCCGTTGTCCCAGGTACTGATGGCCCAGTCGAAAGCGTCGAAGATGGATTAGCCTTTACCCAACGTATTGGCTACCCCGTTATGGTAAAAGCCAGTGCTGGAGGTGGGGGACGAGGACTTCGAGTTGTGCGAACCGATGAAGAACTCAAAGAAGCGATGGAGGCCGGCGCTCGCGAGGCCTTAGCCGCATTTGGGAACGGTGAACTATTTATTGAAAAATATGTGGAACGTCCCCATCATATTGAATTTCAATTACTGGCGGATAAAAATGGATATGTCATTCATCTGGGTGAACGAGATTGCTCTATCCAACGTCGACATCAAAAGCTCATTGAAATTGTACCTTCGCTGATTCTCACCCCTCGCTTACGAGCTGAAATGGGGGAAGCAGCCATTTCCCTAGCCCGTGCAGCACAATTTCATAATGCGGGAACCATTGAGTTTTTACTTGACCCAGATGGACGTTATTATTTCATTGAAATGAATCCTCGTATTCAGGTTGAGCATACTGTGACAGAACAAATTACAACCGTTGATATTGTACAATCCCAGATTTGGATTGCGGCAGGGCGGCCATTAGTATTCGGACAACATGAAGTCAACTTACAGGGCTATGCTATTCAGTGCCGTATTAATGCTGAAGATCATGAAACTTTTATTCCATCTCCGGGAACAATCACGCGTTATCATGCGCCAGGTGGCCCAGGTGTTCGTTGGGATTCGCACATTTATTCTGGCTACAAAGTGCCGCCT
>JBMYWX010000050.1:0-14940 GCA_049607825.1 Nitrospirales bacterium | reverse complement strand
TGGTTTTGTTTTCGTTGGCAATCGGCTGCTGTCCCCCATCCACATCAATAATCGCCAGACGACGCATCCCAAGGAGAACTCCTTGGCCAACAAACTCTCCATCATCATCTGGCCCACGATGGGTTATGACATCTCCCATTCGGCGGAGAACATCAGGATGCTCTGAAGACCCATCAGAAAAACTAAGAAGTCCGTAGATTCCACACATAAACTATTTACCGTCAGTCATTTCTTTCAAGCTCGCCTTAAGAATAACTTTCCTATAGGCGGGTTCACTCAGGACATTTGTGCTCGTGGATCGGAGGGCGGTGAATGAAATATTAGCAACCAATCTGTTCTCGCAAAGATCTAGAGCGTTGTTTTGTTACATCCAAAAACCCAACCACAAAACAACATTCGACTGCTGCATGAAAGATCGATCTCGACTACATCCAGCTTGCACTCAAAAAGACTTAACGACAAGGAGCGTTGCTCACGTCAGTCTCACTGAGACTTGTATCACGGGACATCTCACTGCACGGCAATGGTTTCCCAGAAATTTCATGACAAATAGACGAGAAAACTTCTGCAACTTTTTCCCAAGTAAAGTCATCTTCGACAAATTTTCGAGCAGCAAGCTCCATTTTATTTCTTTTTGTCTCGTCTTGAAGCAGCGTCACAACTGCATGAGAAAATTCTTCTGGAGCATCGGCAAGAATACAGTTATCCCCAGAAACAACAGGCAAACCTTCAGCTCCAATCGACGTTGAGACAACCGCTTTCCCCATGGCCATAGCTTCATATATTTTTATTCTAGTTCCTCCGCCGATTCGAAGTGGAACGATATACACTGCGGATTTTCCAATATAAGGTCTGACATCATCGACCCGTCCTACGAATTCTACCTGACGTACGCTTTCGGCTAATTTAATGAGCCCAGGCGTAGGGTTTCTTCCAACCACCGTTAACGTGACATCAGGAATGTACCTTTGAATGAGTGGGAAAATGTCTGAAACGAAATAAGAAATACCATCCTCATTAGGCATCCAATCCATGGATCCTGAAAACACCAATGAATTTTTGGTACAAGGCACCAAGGAAGGTACAAAGTAATGGGCATCGACGCCAGTAGGAATGGCAAAAATTTTGTCCTTCCCTGTTAAGGTCTTCAGGCATTCCTGATCTTGAACGGACACCGCAATCACTCCTGTAAACTTCTGGCACGCTTCTTTTTCATATTGCTGCATTTTCTTCCATTGCGATTTCCAGAACCACCGTATCAGGACATTCTTACTCGTTAAATAATGCCGTTGAGGAATCACATATTCCACGTTGTGCTCCCACAAAATAGATGGAATTGATTCAATTTTTTCAAAGTTGATGCTTGGTTGTAAGAAGTCACAAATCACGAGATCAAAGTCTTGTTGATGAATAAGTTCTATCAGCTTCTGTTCCACGTCTCTTGAATAGTCGTTTAGTACAGTAATTGGCCGTGCAGACAATAATCGAGAAAACACTTTAAGAAAAAAACGCAGACTATATTTTCTAGCTTCATTCCAGGGTATTGGATGATATTCTGTGCACAAAGTTTTTATCTGCTCTACACCTACATCTTTACCCGTCTCCATATTGGTAACAAGGGTAATCTGTAACTGTTTATTGAGTTGCTTTAACAGTTGACCAGTACGAATCTTCCCACCCGTATCCATTGGAAACGGAAACCGTTGAGAATATATTAGTACACGCAAAGGTTGCATATGACTTACGATTTAAAAGGTTTTCTGTTTAGGCTAAAGTTCAAGGAACGAACATGGTCCTGACCCCACATCATCCCACTATGCGAAAAAGATAGTTGCAGCACAGTATTCCCCACCTTTATCCTTCAAAAATCTTGAGAGCGTTAAGAGGTAAACTCATTGATTCACAAAAATGCCTCTTATGATCTAAGCGGACCAAATCATTCTCAGAGTTATGACAGTGTGCGAGCTGAATATAGACTTGTTGACAATGGGCATGAATACTAAAACGATCTTAAGATCTAGCACCTCGAATGCTTTCAATCGTCACGAAATCATTTCAACAACGAGTTTAGCCTTTTGGCTATCAGCACCAACTGTATGGTCTCTCACACTTTTTTTAATGAGTTTACATTCAACTACTGACGTTGTGAACTCACGGGTCAACTGATTATGTGCCCACGCCAAAGGCCTAATGGGGACAGCTAAGTACGATTCGATATAGAAATTACTTTGTCTGACCAATTCTTCAAATCTGTTAATTGTCATCATGTTTAACCCACCTTCAACTTCTGAAAATCGAGTCGCACCATCACGTTTAAAATCAGATCTCCAACGAATCAGAGCCTTCTCACTAAAGATTAAATGAGACCAAGGAAAAACTGAGAAGAGATGCCCACCGTAGGGATGGTACCAAGTCGGACCGAATGATAAGATGACATATCCATCCGCCTGGAGCAATTTATCCATAGCACACAAGATTTCTGCAGGTTGGTCAAAATGCTCAAACGCGTCGATTGAGACAATGACATCCACCTTCTCCTGCGTAGAGTCCGTAAAGGTACAGTTTGCAGATACACCAGCCTGTTTCGCAGACAACTCTGCCCTTTCAAGCAAGTGTGGACGAATGTCAAGACCGATAACGTGTTTTGCTCCATGCTGAACCATCTCAATACACCCAGCTCCAGTTGAGCAACCAAAATCCAGTATAGTACTGCCACGCAAGCTCTCCCACCCCTTATCTCCAATAACCCGCTTGATTTTCGGCATATAATTGAAATTTTCTGCGGCAATGTCCTGACTTTCGCTTCCCGGGTTCAACCAGCGAAGATATCGATAACCTAATTCGCCGCCGATCTTCATGAAATAAACCTCACTCCTAGCGCTAAGTAGTAAAAATTTGAATAGGTCCTGGGAGATGGAAAATTTGATTGTTATAGGAAATCAGAGAGAATCCCTAGACTGTAGGCTATGGTGATCACTACTAATTAGGGCTAAACTTGCAACACTGACCAAACATGCTCAACTGGCGAATGTACAGTTAGAAAAATTTGCGTGGACTTCATTCACCAGCACACACCGCGATAATTCCCTCTTATGCGATCTTTGCTCGGAATATTGACAAGATCAAGAATCATCTGGTCCTCCCGGGTCTTATCGTAGAGCACTTCCATAATGGCCTTGTCGTTCAGTCCAACGATGAGGACTTCCGCCTGGTCAACAAGATTCTCACAGCTTTTCGTCATTAATGATGCAATGTGAGGAATTGTTTCCTCGATAAAACGACGATTGGCCCCCATGAGCCTTGCCACATTGACTTCTGGATCATAAATATGAAGATCAAGACCTTTACCAATAAACCGTTCCGCCATAACAACCAGAGGACTTTCTCTCAAGTCGTCAGTCCCACTCTTGAAACTCAAACCAATGAGCCCTACTGACTTTTTCCCAGATTCCAACACAGTATCGATTGCATGATCAATGTGAACAGCATTACTTGTTAGCACATTAGACAGCATGGGAACAGACACGTCTTGAGATTTGGCAACATAGAGCATAGCTTTAAGATCTTTAGGCAAACATGATCCACCAAATGCAAAACCTGGCCTTAAATAAGCAGGAGAAATATTAAGACGTGTGTCACGACACACCAGGTTCATAACAGAATGCGAATCGACGTCCATGGACTGCGCAAGACGTCCCACTTCATTTGCAAAGGTTGCTTTGAGCGCATGAAATATATTACAGGCATATTTCAGCATTTCTGCCGTACGTATGGTCGTAACAACAAATTCACAAGGTAAATGGCCAAACAGGTCACGCAACACCTTTTCCGCTCGTTCCGAATCCGTACCCACTACGGTAAATGGCGGATTGTCATAGTCTTTAATCGAGGTTCCCTCCCTGAGAAACTCTGGCTGAAAACAGACATCAAAATCTTCGCCTTTGCGTTTACTCGAGTGCCTCTCAATGATTGGGATGATAATATCCTCTACTGTACCAGGAAATACGGTTGACCGAATAACAAGTACATGGTAGCCCGTCTTAGACTTAATCGCGCTACCAACCTGTTCGCTGAGACGCTTAATAGCAGATAAATCTTGACTACCATTGGAGCGTGCCGGAGTTCCCACACACACAAAAGATACATCAGACTGATGCACTCCGTCTAAAGCATTATCTGTGACTGTCACAAGTCCGCAGGTTTTAGCATTACTCATTAATGCTTCCATACCTTCTTCGATAATCGGAGTTGCACCCTGTCGAATCAGATCTAACTTCGTCTGATCTAAATCCACTCCAACGACATGATGTCCATCCCTAGCGAGACACCCGAGCGATACGGCTCCTACATATCCAAGCCCAAAAATGCTGATGTTCATCACTTCCTCTTTAGTTGACGGTTTTGTGAATAGGCGATCAGGACAGATACCTGAACCTCAAATTACTGGCACACATCCTTGTGCCCTAGTTTCGGCAAGATCAAGGCTATTCTTTAAATGTAAATCCAAGACAGGCTAGCAAGCCCCCAATTCTCTCATGCCCCAATAATAGCGCAAAAGACCTCCTTCGTATACAGTCCGTGCTTTTAAATAGAACATAATGTTGATATTGCCTGACGTCTGATTCTCACCTTGCAGGTACATATCATTATGAACGACCAACATATTAGGTTAATGAGTGTAGGGTTGAGACAATGAACGAATAAAAACCAGCACATTTCAAGGCAAGGCCGAATTGATTTTTTGGAAACAGTAAGGCGGAAATACGGCCCCGATTCTAGACTCGCGAATAAGCTAGCCTTAATATTTTCTTCAACTGACCCACCTGGCTCCCTGCACCTAATATTGTAAAAAAATATCAATGACGCTCCCGACTGTATTAATGAATAGGTCCTCTTGCAGTATGCCCCGAACTCGGCTACCCTCAAAATCTAAGAAATGACAAGAACTTACATGTACTCTGTGAGATAGAGCCTAGTCTATAAGAATCTCAACGAAGTAGTGTCTCCTTGTAGGGAATTAGATTTTTAAAAAAAGAGTCATGGGTTTTCCTCTCACTCAAGCTCAAAGGAAATTGTCTACTTTAACAATTCCAGATGAGAGACTTAGGAGAAAGCACCCAAGATACCTAGGACTAAAGAGAAGAAACATTCAGAGAAAGGGATTGTTTGGACTATAAATCCTTGAAATTTTACCTACTCACGTTCTTGTAACTGGTCTTTTTTACTTTGAAGACTATTTCTATCCCTCATTTTCTTTTTTTGGGACCTATCATTTGGATTTACAAAAAAATCACATCGTTCCTTTTTCGTAAAATGCCTATTCCTGTGAGCATTTCATTCGATGATATAGAATCTAACTCACGCGACCGACAATATTCAGTAAGCCAGGTTAGCTTTGACAGATATGAGTATTGTCGATTCCTAATGTTACACGACTGAAACCAAGCTATTTCGTCAATCCAGCAGACCTCAAGATTATAGAGAAGCGAGTATTCATAAGGTTCCATTACAACTGAAAGAACTTAAACGAATTGGTATGATAGATATGAGTCTCAAGTATTATTACGGTTGCGCTAGGATGAGTCTCGGGCAATTAGGAAACAACCATGAATAACCAAGGGTCAATTATCGCTTTTGACGTGAACAATTGGTACGGCCCATGGATGAACCGGCAACAACTATTTTCACGACTTGCTCCACGTGGCTGGAATATCGTGTACAGCAATGGCCAATCTACTTTGTGGGAACGAAATCAGTATATTTTTAAAACTCTGCCGTTTTGGGCTAGACATGACTTGGTAAACGGTGTGGCGGTAGATGTCCCCGGCAAAGCTTTCGCTTCTTGGCCAGTAATCACCCCTTGGCGATGGCTAAGTCGTTTTTTGCATGCCCAACAACTCAAGCGCCTTTCTCTCAAGTACTCGCCCCAACACAACGGGGCTCGACAACCACTCATCGCGTATATTTTCCACCCTTCCTTTTACCCATATGTTCAGATACTCAATCCTGATTACGTGGTCTTCCATGTTCGTGATGCCTACCCAGAAGAGCCCGGGTGGACTCCAAAAGACCAAGTCGTTTTTGAGAAATTAACGGACGAAGCCGACTTGATCATTGCCTCAGGACAGGCCATGGCCAGTTGCCTACCTTCTCGACATAAAAATCGAGCCGTCATTATTCCTAACGGAGCCGATGCAAACGCCTTTATCAATGGAACAAATACGCCATGCCCAGATGATCTCGCAAACATTCCTCATCCACAAGTCTGCTACGCTGGTCGCCTGAATGCTAAAATCGATCTACCTCTACTACTAGAATTGGCACAAAACCGTCCGACTTATCACTTTGTCATTATTGGCATCATTGTTTCGGCTAAATCTATTAAAGGACACGATGCCTGGCTGCATGCAATAGAAGAAATTCAAAAGCTGCCAAATGTTCATTATTTGGGTCCCAAGTCTCCTCTTGACCTGCCTGCTTACATCACTCGCACAGACGTCAACATCATGATTTATGCCATTCATGCAGAAAATGCTCGTTGGGCCAAATTTTGCTACCCATTAAAGTTGCATGAATATCTTGCTGCAGGCCAGCCTGTTGTTAGCTCACCATTAGCTGCAGTAGCACAATTTCAAGATGTAGTTGCCTGTGCCAACACAAAAGAAGAGTGGCTACATGCCCTGGACGATGCCATTAAAAATGGCGGTATCGGAACAAAAGAACAACGCCAAGCAACGGCTCAGGCCAATAGTTGGGATGAACGTACCAAGCAATTGGAAAAGACCATTCAAACCTTAATTCAAGATTCAGAAATGGCAAGTAATAACACCTAAGCTACAATCAATCCCTCTAATGCACAGTGACCTATGAAGAGAGACTTTCTGTGTTGTCTTACCAGACAAGCTTCAATGTCTTGTCTTACTCTAATTTCAGCTTTTGACGAATCATGCTGTACAACTCTGTCTCTACGGCCTCTTCTCCACCAAATATTTGCCACAATATAAGTAGCACCGATAGATAGGCCACAGCTCCAAAAACAATTTTCACAGGCAACAATAGGAACACTGGGAGAGACCACACAGCTGCGACCCAATAGACCGCAAACATCATGCATACACCTGATATCACAGGACGAAATAATGCACGGAATATCCCCCCCCACTGTAAGTTACTGACATGAATCGCCGCACTGTTCAGGACAATAAAAGAAAAAGCTGTACTGGCAATCATGCCATAAGCAATTCCAATCATCCCGGCAATGTGGTAACCAAAAGCCAGGCACCCCAACATCATCGTAGCCCGCAACCATGCCACGCCTGCCAACAGCCTCACATTCCCAATCACAATCACTAAACTACCGGCTAAAGCATGTAAAGCCATCACGACCTCTGCAATTGGCAAAAGTTGCAAAAATGGTGTTGCATCCACCCACTTGTCACCCAGTAAAACTAGTACGATCTCTGAAGCCACACATGACAACCCTAATCCAGCTGGAACCACCAGCAAAGAAATTCCAGCAATCGCTCTTGTAAATGCAGAGGCAAGCCGACCGGGGTCATCCTTAAATTTCGAGAAACCCGGTACAAATGCTCGAGAAACAGGAGAAAGAATTTCTGCCGTAGCCATGGAAGAAATATTTTTAGCTACTGCGTAAAAACCCAAATCGACAGAGCCAAAAAGTTTACCAAATACAAACTCATCGCCTCGTCCAAACGTATAATTGGCAAGGCCCCGAACCAACATCCATTGGGAAAATGAAAATACTTCCCCAACTGCCTCAAGTGAAAATCGTGGTCGATACAATGACATCTGATAGCTCAACCCAACAGCAACACATTGGTTGAACATCGTCCCAAACACTAAAGCCCAATAGCTTCGCAAATAAAATGCCAATCCGATGGTCACAAGGAATCCACCTAACTTCAGGTAGATATTAAACTTAAAATCCCGGTCAAATTCTAAATGCTTACGAAAATCTATAGTTCCAATATTCTCCCATGCCCGCACGAAAGCACCAAACGCAATCACCCAAAGTATTGGCATTACCCTGGGCTCATCATAGGTAGATGCAATGAATGGTGAAGCTACTGCTAATAAAACCGCTATCCCCCCAACTTGCAACAAACGTATTGTCCACGTTGTGTCGTAATGTTTTCGTTCAGCATGAGGATTGCGAAGCAAGCCAAATTCTAGGCCAAAGTCAAGCAGCTGAGTCACCAAGCCCACAAACACCATAGCCATAGCGACCATACCAAAATCTTCCGGCATCAGAAGCCGAGCAAGAATCACCGTACTCGCTAATCCAATAAGCCGTACTCCCCAGCGCATAGCCAACATCCATGCCGCACCACCCAACAATACTCCGGCTAATGGCTTTTCTTTCACCAAGTCACTTACCCCTTATTCTGAAAAATTTCCAAACGTGAAAAACACACAAAGTAGGTCAACATCATCTTCCCACCTCTCCCCCATCCTTGCATGGCCTCTCGCATGCCGTTCACATTGTTCTGCCTTTAATATAAGAGCTATAGCCCGTGCGTAAGCTCAAAGTGGGCTTAAGACTGGAGAGTAAAAATAAGAATAAAAACAGTAATACACCCAGAATCTTACATCAAAAGACGTACAAGATCCTCAGATCAAGACAAGGAGAAAGTTAAAGACTTCATGAGGTCTTCACATGCACGACAAACTAATCTCAGAAATCTTACAGCATTGAGCGTTCATTCAACCCACTCCAACTTCAATTTATGAAGGAAGAAATCACGATCAACCGTATAGTTTGACGTGACAACCAATGAGTCAAGACTGCCATCACCATCGGGCAAGAAGAAACTGGCTCGTGTTGAATCATTTGGGGCTAGCTTACTTATCGAATCATACTGCAAAATTTCAATCCATTCCTCCCCATGTTGAGATACCCACAAGGAAATTACTGGCTGCGGATGTGCTGCTTTTGTAAAGACTGATCGTGGCTCATGAGTTGTAGATATGACGATAGTTCCATCTTTTAAACGAGTAGAAAAGTAACTGGGAGTTCCAATGAAATGTAGGGAATCAATCATATTCTTGCTAAAATCCCAACGAAAGATACTCGCTCCCGTTTGATCATTATCCGATCCCCAGTACAGATACTCTTTGGTCGGCACAAGCGAGACTATTCTCCAATCTTGGCTATCCCCTCCTATTTCTTTTATCGATTGGAAATCATCTTTAGTAAAATAGAGATGACTTTCATGATCTCGATCCCCTGTGGCAATGAGCAATCCCCCACGATACTCATCATAGATTATGGAATGCACATGAAATATCTGACCTGATGGAAATGAATAAATCTCACGCCAGGTCATTCCATCATTCTCTCCTTTTATGACGCTGATCGCGTGAGGACGTGATATGGCATCATATTCTCCAAAATAGACATCTCCATTTGGAGTCACAGCTAACCCTCCCATAAATGGCGGAACAAGGTCGGCTGGATATTGAAAAACAGACTCAAATGTCAGACCACCATCAATGGACCGATAGACCTGATCATACACTACAAGAATCGTCCCTGATGGAAGGACGGCAACATTTCCAATAGATCTATTTTTCCTAAAATGACGCACAAATCTGTTTCTAGCGACAAAATCCTTTACCTTGGCCATGAACGAGTCATCTAGCTTGGGAATTTTCCCACGCTGTTCAAACGACCTGCCGTCATCTGTGCTGACGTATAGGTAGTGGTCCTCGATAGCATAGAGAACTCCGTCTCGAACAAAAAGTGGAGTGAGGCCCTCTATGACACCATCAAGTGTCACTTTCAGCTTTTCGTTTTCGAAGATCACTTCTCGCTTGAATTCCAAGGAGGGATACCGAGGAACAAGAGATCCAAGAATCACAATGAGGATAGCCAGCAAACAGGTCACAGAAACCACTTTAACGACACACCTCATGTCAGCATGACCTTTACAACCGTATGAGCAATAGAGATTGTTTGATGCACATCAGTCCATAATTACAGCATGCAACAATGGTGGGACTTAGTTAGGAAGAGGAACTGATCACAGTCACCATCATATCCATTATGACGGTAGGAAGAGAATCCACTATATCAATAGATTAGGAGTCTCTTACGTTCCTATTGAGAAGAAAGTAAAAGCGTCCATACTTAGAAGGATTTGAACTTAACAGGAACGGTCTATACTGACTGTATAGGTGGTAACAACATGTGATGATCACGAAGATATTCTTGAATAAATTCACCGATGAGTTGATGCCCACGCTCATTCAGGTGAATATCATTTTTAAAATACAGTCTTTCATGTTGAATGGCCTTAGACAAGCCTGAAATTAAATCGAGTAAGGCAATATCCTTTTCGGCACAAAAATCCGCAAGCTTTCGATTCCATTGCTCAAAGTCATAGTCTTTTTCATAGGCATGTAACTGTTGAAGGGACTTCTCCCGCAGGGACGTATTGATTTGATGCTCTTCCGGAATCATCACAATCAACAGGCGAGCATCAATAGCCTGTACCGTCTTTTGAATACGGAGAAGACTTTGTTGAACATCAGCCCATGCTTGACGCATGCCGTCTTTGTCAGAAGGCGTTCGACTGTCCTCCTTCATGAAAACAGACAAACGATTAAACTCTTTGTTGGGACTCGAATCATACGCACCCCAAATTTTTGCATATTGAGCACGTTGAACAATTCTGTAGAGCTTTCGTTCGTGTAACCATTTCCACATTCTAATTTCAAAATCTGACCAGTCAGAAAGATTCAAAGCACTCCGAGAAATAAGCTTCCCATCAAATACAATATAGTCCTTGTTTTGCGGCATAACTTGGATATCGTTACCAACATACAGGGCAACAACAACCAAGTCCGGATCATACTCAATGCCATATTTGCTCAACATTCCAAGATACTCATGAGGAGTATAGTTTGGCACTCCCATGTTTAAGACTTCAAAAGTCCTGTCAGAACTGGCTTCAGTATTCAAATTAGCCTCAAGGACTTTGAGGTACGCATTCGATATAGGAGTAAACCCACAACTTGCAGTTTGTGAATCTCCTATGCCAACTATTCGAAAAGCTTGGGATGGCTTATCCTTCGTATATACATAATCTCGGAACCCAGCCTCATTGACCATGGCCTTCTTACTCGGCTCTAACCTATACCCAATATCCTCATCGGCTTGATAGCGAAATGTTCCCCAATCTGGAAGAACAAAACCAAGGATGAACTCACCGAGGACTAAACAGATGACAATAACAAAGCAGGATATCGTCACACCCAAGACTCGTTCTTTATGCTTTTTGGTCAATGACTGTTACCCCTGTGAATGAAGGAAGAAATTTCCGCCTCTAAGATAAAGACCTATTATCTTTTCTCTGTCAAGAGAAAAAACCTAGTATGTAGAAGCCCCCAACCCACCAAGAAGATTTCAAGAAAAAAACGAAAGAAAAGTATTACATTGTGAAATCCCGGCATTGAAGAGACATGACGGAATCCTCAATAGTCACCCGCTAACACTATGCCGACATTCCAAATGTCAGTTACAAATACGGCAGGACAGGATGACGTTTGTTCGAGTAATCAACAATACGCATCGCATTTGAGTGTGACCTCTCTCTGATTTACACACACTCCCAAAGAATATTTACCGTCTCGGGGTGCAGGCTATGAAACTAAATAGAGTTCCTTCATCAGTTTCTTCAAGTCAGAACCTGATAATAAGGAATTTCGAAAACCCACTCATGGTAGGTGGGGTTAAACCTAAAACAGCGTATAGATAAATGGGGCTACGGCAGACCCTTCCGTTAACACGATTAACCCACCCAATAACAGTAGCATAATGAGGATCGGCGCCAGCCAAAACTTCTTCCGCTCCCGCATGAACGCCCATAATTCCCCAAAAAATTCCAGCATCCCTGCCTCCTCCTTAAAATGGCTTCATGACATGATTCGGCGCACGAGCGATCTTCTCTTCGCGATAACTGGACCGTTGATCATCAAAGCTACATTGTATTGGCTTTTTCCCCACTGCCCGCATCACAAGAGAGAACGGTGTCACCAGCACAAAATAAATTACCCCCAGTATCACCCGCGTATTGAACCATCCCAGTTTTTCTGCAATCCACATCCAACCTCTATATAATGGTTGCAAGCCCAAAGGCCAGGCAAGTGCCATCCCTCCCCACAGGGTTGCGACAACCGTACTCCAAACCCGAAGGCCTGCCCCATGCACAACCAATGGCCAAAGCCCAATCACAAGAAACAGACCGGTCATGAGCAAACCGAAACTGCGAAGTTGTTTTGTTGTAATGCTTTTGGGGTCAAAGGACATCTCTAGGGGCTCCTGTATTAATCTAATTCAAACTCTTGCATCCAACTCGTGTCTTTCTCAATAGGCGTCTGATTCTCTTTCAACAACACACAATTTTCCAGAACCAGCACATCCATCTCCGTCCGCATAAAACATCGAAAGGCATCCTCGGGTGTCCCAACAATAGGCTCGCCTCTCACATTAAACGAGGTATTAATAAGTACGGCACATCCAGTCTCTGCTTCAAAAGCTTTCAGCAAATGATAATAACGAGGATTAGACGTGTTGGTAACCGTTTGGACGCGTGCAGAATAGTCTACATGCGTCACTGCAGGAATGTCTGACTTTGGTACATTCAATAAATCAATCCCAAAAAGTTCCTTATCGGCATCACTCATCAAACGCCGACGTGACTCAGCAACTGGCGCTACTAACAACATATAGGGGCTGTCTGTCTCCATTTCAAAATACTCAGCTACTCGCTCCCGTAACACCGAAGGAGCAAAAGGTCGAAATGATTCCCGATATTTAATCTTCAGATTCATGATAGACTGCATTTTTTCACTACGCGGATCGCCTAACACACTTCGACCACCAAGCGCGCGTGGGCCAAACTCCATTCGCCCTTGAAACCACCCAATGACTTTTTCAGAAGCCAACTCATGGGCCACCCGAGGCGGCAACGTCTCATCCTCCAAACGCTCATAGTGAGCACCAATCGCTTTCAATCTCGCTTCAATATCATCATTCGTAAATGCAGGGCCCAAATAACTTCCCTTCATCGTATCCGAAGATCCGTTGGCCGACCGTGGTTGCGCATGATATTGATAATGGACTGACAGCGCTGCCCCCAAGGCACTCCCTGCGTCACCAGCTGCTGGTTGAATCCACAAGCCAGTGAAAGGACCTTCACGCAACAAGCGACCATTGCCAACACAATTGAGAGCCACTCCTCCCGAAAGGCACAGAGAATCTAACCCCGTTTCCTGATGAAGTCCCTTAGCTAAACGCAAGACCACTTCTTCTGTGACTTCCTGAACCGAACGCGCAAGATCCATTTCGCGTTGAGAAAGTTCCGACTCTGCTTGGCGAGGCGGACCTCCAAATATATCGTCAAACTTTGAACTGGTCATCTTGAGGCCAGTACAATAATCAAAGTACTCCATGTTCAATCGAAAAGTCCCATCCTCTTTGACATCCAGCAAATGCTCATAGATGGCCTTCACATACGTAGGCTTTCCATAGGGTGCGAGCCCCATCACTTTATACTCACCTGAATTCACCTTGAAGCCCGTGTAATAGGTAAATGCAGAATAGAGAAGTCCAAGTGAATGCGGAAAGGGGATTTCCCACAGAGGCGTGAGCTGATTCCCATGCCCCACCCAGGCTGAGGTTGTCGCCCACTCACCTACGCCGTCCATACATAAAACCGCCGCATCCTGATACGGCGAAGGAAAAAATGCCGCCGCTGCATGTGACTCGTGATGCTCGCCAAAGAATATTGGGGGAACCGACCCCGTTGAATCTAAGGAACCAAGCTTCACAAACTCCTTACGTAGGAGATCTTTAAGAAACAGTTTTTCTTTGAGCCACACTGGCATCGCAGCCAGGAATGACGAAAGACCCTTTGGTGCAAAGCTCAGATATGTTTCTAGTAAACGTTCAAACTTGAGTAAGGGCTTGTCATAGAAGACAATCTCACCAACATCCGTAAGAGAAATCCCACCTTCTCGAAGACAAAATGTGATTGCCTCTATTGGAAAGCCAGGGTCATGCTTTTTCCGTGTAAATCTCTCTTCTTGTGCGGCAGCCACAATCTGCCCATCTTTCACCAGACACGCAGCACTGTCGTGATAATATGCTGAAATACCAAGAATTATGTGATTAGTGTTCATCTTGTTTAAAATATGAAATTTTTAAAGGGCAGCATTTAGAGTATGCCACGAGATCAGCATACCCATATTTTCTTGTCTCTATCGGTAACTCACCAAGGAAAAGTTTAATCTTTTCTGAGGATTATTCAGATTTATTATTTAATACTTCTATCTAGCTGTAGCCAATGAAACTCTCCTGGTTGGCTGTCGGACACGGGCCCTGGGAGACGTATGCCAAGACCTCACAACTTGATACATATGTTCCTTTAAAAGAATAACAACAGCAATGAATTGATAATATACATCAAAATAGGCCACATCCAAAAAAGTTCCTACAATCATAAAAACAATAAAGCTAACTTCCATCATTGACGCGTAATAGCCCATCCACTGAAGGCCGTCAACCCGCCGACTAAATCGGTGCACCTTTCGTAAACTGAGAAAACATGAGAGCAAGAGAGAAATCCACAGAAGAAACGCGAGAATGCCATGCTCGGCCCACACTGTCAACCACATGTTATGACACGACCATACTGTACCATATCCATATTTTTCAATGAACTCTGGATAGTATTTTGGATATACCTGTGGACCATAAAAATCAAATCCCTCTCCAGTAAGTGGATTGGCCAATCCAACTCTTTTGCACATTTCCCAGTTCCAAAAACGGCTAACAGCTGACCCTTCTTCTTCATAGTTCACAAGCTCATCAAGGCGAACCTGAACCCGCTCAGGCAAGATATCTAAGGAAAGGAA
>JBMYWX010000049.1:0-14962 GCA_049607825.1 Nitrospirales bacterium | reverse complement strand
AGTAACTTAAAAGTCCAACCTAGACCCAGATTCGTGTCTAAAAAGTCTCTCTTTAATAGATAATACATTCCCGGGTTCACTATTCCCTTCAATGCTTACCGGCTCCTTGACATTTAAGACTCGTTAAGCAAACTACATTAAGTTCTTATTGAGTGACTAGAAAGAGGCTGGACGGACGCTAATAATCAAAGTACTCGTACGATCTCAAGCAATTGAGTAGTCGGTTTATTCCCATCAGCTGAAAAGAAAAATACCATTGAAATCCACTATACCCATGAGACGAACTGTTTTATTAGCGATTGGAGTTTTCGTCATTTTATGGTTTTCTGGAAATGCGATGATTCAACATCCGTTATCTGTCTCATTCCCTCTCATTGCGAAGCTTCTTGGAGGTCTCATTTATATTGGTATGATTATCTGGTTCTTCAGAGACCATAGTCTAATAGGAAGAACGTTTAGAGAGTATTTAAAAGGTTTCCTTTTCCCTGGTCTAGTAGCAGCCCCTATCATATACGGACCTTTGGTTCTCGGTAGCCACGACTCTGTCGAATCCGACATGATTCTCATCGCAAGCATAATTTACCCGGTGGTGTTCCTAACGTGGTTTAAGGTTCATAGAGTTAATTGGTTAGAGAAAATACGCTCAGGAGGACTTAACGTCGATGAGTTCTTCAGCCCGTTTCTCGAAACCTCGATATTACAGAAAACTGCATGGATAACTCTTGCGGGTCTTCTGGCCTGGGGATGCTTGGCTCTAAAAGATAAGAATTTTCACTCCACTCCGATCGACCGAGATAAAAAGCATTTTTTTTCTTCAGAGCCTCAAGGTGCCATTGGACTTGCTTTATCCGGTGGCGGATATAGAGCTGCTCTCTACCATGCCGGTATCCTAAAAGGTTTGGAAGACATCGGGTACCGCCCAACACACCTTAGTACTGTTTCAGGCGGTTCTATTATTGGCGCGTTTTATGCGATAGGTGGTGATCCCTGTGACTTTCACAGTGCTGTAGTGAATAAGCACTTTAACCTAAAGCGGGACCTGTTTGAGTTACACAATGCTATTAGAATAATGGCTCCGTTTGAAGTCCCTTTCACGGACACAAAACTTTGGCCATTTAATGATTTCAATCGCTTAGATATTCAAAAAGAAATCCTTAATGACTTTCTATTCAAAGATACTCGTCTGGAAAATATAGGGAAGGATGGTACTCCTAAACTACTCATTAACACAACGGATTTGCACTATGGCCTCTTGGTGGGCTTTTCGCCTAACGGGGCGTTTGTTTCCGATGCTGTTACCTCGATTTGGTGGCCGGGACAATTGCTACCACAGACGCAAGGGATAGATTGGGGACATCTTGCAGAACTTGTTGCGATTTCCGGGGCATTTCCTGGGGCGTTTCCAGCAACACCTCTAGCGGTGCCCGATGGAAACCACTTATTGGCTACCGAACAACTGTCTCTGTCTGATGGTGGAGTGTTAGACAATTCTGGCGTCGTACTTTTGCAAAGTGCTCATCGTTTAACCCTTAGACGTCGTCAGTTATTTTCCGTAGCAGTTACGAGCGAAAAAAACAAACGTCTTCTTACGCTAATATCCCATCAAAAATTAATAGCATGGAAAAAACGTCAGGAGGAAATTGGGTTACACCCACCCACTGGGTGGAAATTAGATGTAATTCTTGCAGCGGATGGTGGCCAAGTATTTAAAGAAGAGCGAGATGTCAGCGGACTTCAGACTATAGATCGGGCAGTTTCTTTATCTGGATTATATGGGCAGATGCCTCTAGGAGAAAAGCAGGAAGATGATGCTCCGATTGTCTCACTTTTCCCGCATAAGCTTTTGAGTATGGTAAACGGTAAAAGGTCTATAAGTAAGGACTTTGTGAATCGGTTTTCTAAAAGGGTAACACAGGAACGGTTTAACCAGGTTCCCGATTTGTCATTTGGGGAGAGAGTTGGGGAGTGGTTTTCAAGTATGATCGGGTTCGAACAAATTGATAAAAAAACAACAGTTTTTGATGAGAAAACATTTTATTGTGATGCTGGGCAAGGTGAGCTGCTTTCCGCGATATCTCAAGATGAGGAATGGATTCATAAGGCAGTAATGGAAGATATACAACACGTGGTTAATGTTTTTGAAAATTCAAATACACTTAAAGATCAGTATAGTCAAGCAGAAGCTTCGGCCATTTTTCGTTTAGGGGTCTATGTGGTTTTTGACCAATATGACGTTATAAGCAAGGTCCTAAAGTAATTCCCCCTTAGTCTTCTTAATTCAGATTCTCGACACCGTAATAGTCTTCGATCATGGAAAAGATTAATGTCTCAGTGCCACCAGTGAAGCGCTGGGAAAATGTGGAAAAGACCATGGTTTTTCTCGACAACGATGAGAGTGTATTGGTGGTTGAATATGTAAGAGTGAAGAACACTTGGCTAAAATCAGAGCGTTCATAGATTCGATAGTTGCAAGAACATTGAAATTTCAGAATATGGAGAGTTGTCTTCCTGAACGTTCTACTAACTTATCGTAAGCTGAAATCTCCATATCTTCTGATTATGGTTTTGTTCAGAAAAGGTCAGGAGTCAAGTTGAGAATGCCGTGATTATGTTCTAGAAGGAGAATCTTACTAGAGTGTCTTGGAGCCCACTCCATACATCGCTTTGAAGGGTGACTTGATGTGAATGAAGAATGAGGTTCACTTTTTGCGGACAATCTGGAAACTCTCTCGTTTTACTAAGAGGGTAGGCAATCATACTCCCATCAGGTCGTGACGTAGGTCGTTGAGTGACGATGAGTTGATCTCGTGGTTCGAGTACGCAAAACGACTCATGGCCCGAGGTCTGATATTGAGTTGGTTCAATAAAATGTACCCGATGGCGACCAGTGGAAAATACTACATCGCCTTCCTTGATTGGTCCTTCTGGACCATTGGAGTAGAGGAACATAGGGACGATTACAATCCCTAAGACCGTCAATCCTATTGGCATAAGTGGACTTCGGGAAGTCTGGTCTTCATCTTTCTCAATGTCCCTGCCCATTTTGGTCTTCTCAATTCAC
The DNA here is from genome assembly GCA_049607825.1 of Nitrospirales bacterium. Classification (GTDB taxonomy): domain Bacteria; phylum Nitrospirota; class Nitrospiria; order Nitrospirales; family UBA8639; genus JAGQKC01. The sequence continues at coordinate 11,901 of JBMYWX010000049.1, read as the reverse complement.
TCCGCCAAACGGAATGCCTGCGAGTTCTGAGATCGATTTTTTGAAGGTTGTCAGGTCATCGACACAGAATTGGTTGATGTGGGTATGTCCACATGCCCGGGCTAATAGACTCATTAATTCTGCTGAGGTTTCAAGGAACCTGGCAAGACGGGTAGCCGATTCCTCAACCATCAGACGTGCTCGCAAGTGATCTTTTTGCGTCGCAATCCCTACAGGACAATTATTGGTGTGGCAAGCTCGCATTCCCAGACAGCCTATGGCTTGCATGGCTGAATTGGATACGGCAATGGCATCAGCGCCTAGAGCCAGTGCTTTCGCAAAGTCAGCGGGTTTTCGTAGACCTCCTGTAATCACCAAGGTCACGTCTTGGCGTCCAAGTCGATCTAAGTGACGGCGAGCTCGCGCGAGTGCAGGGATAGTGGGGACAGAAATATTATCGCGGAAGATAACAGGTGCGGCTCCTGTTCCACCGCCTCGACCGTCGAGAATAATATAGTCGACCCCTACTTCCAGTGCCGCGTCGATATCTTTCTCAATGTGCTGAGCGGATAGTTTATACCCTATTGGAATTCCTCCAGTTTCTTCTCGAACCTCATCAGCGAAATCACGAATTTGTGAAATATCCGTCCAATCAGGGAAACGAGGAGGGGAAACAGCTGGTTCACCTTCTTTCAACCCTCTCACGGTAGCAATCTTGCCTTTTACTTTGGGTCCTGGCAGATGTCCACCGGTTCCTGTTTTAGCCCCTTGTCCGCCTTTAAAGTGAAAAGCCTGACATTTCTGCACTTTCTCAATAGAGTAACCGAAACGGCCGGAGGCCATCTCATAGAAGTACCGAGAATTTTCTGCTTGCTCTTCTGGGAGCATCCCACCTTCGCCCGAACAGATCCCTGTTCCCGCTAATTCAGCTCCACGCGCAAGTGCCGTTTTGGCTTCTTCGGACAACGCACCAAAACTCATGTCTGACACAAAAAGGGGAATCTTCAACCTCAGCGGTTTTTTGGCATTTGGGCCAATGACAACTGCGGTCGATACTTCAACGTCATCGAGTTGAGGTGGGGTAGCGAGCTGGGCTGTGACAAACTGGATGTCATCCCACGTGGGTAATTCAGTACGAGACACTCCCATAGCAGTGACCAGTCCATGATGGCCGGTTTTAGACAATCCATCTGCTGCATACTGTTGGATTAACCCCACATGTGGCTCTTCTTCTACCGGGTGGGTATCAGCATAGGTTCCCAGGTATGCTTCGCGATTGAATGGTTGCGGGTTGTTGCGTTCCCAGTTAGCGATCTCTTCTTCATCAACCCAGACTTGACCTTCTTCAATCCAAGCATTGAATTTCTGTAAACGTTCATCATTGTTGTAGGCACTGATACCTGTTTCGTACTGAAAGTCCCACCCATGGAGTCCGCATATCAAATTATTACCTTCAATTCGACCATCAGCTAGCAAGGCTCCACGATGCAGGCATCGCCCGTATAGGACCGATACTTCATCATTGTATCGCACGACGACAAGGTCGACATTTGCAACAAGTGCATAAGCTGGTTCGCGATCGTTGAGTGAAGTCCATTTTGCAATTGATACTTTGTTCATTTGTGTTCTCCCGTTGCACAAATCTCTGTATTTGAATAGGGCCTACATTCTGGCATGAATGTAGGCCAAGACAAAAGGTCTACCGGTTGTAACGTTGAGTCCTCTCTCAGGACGGTTTCATTACATAGTTTCTGCCTTTCGGCTTTTGGGATTGCTGCCCTAGTTCCCGAGCAGTATCATCTCGTAAATGATGTGGTGATGTTCGTATTGTGCTTAAAAGGACTCTCCAGTTTTTTTCTATCAGATACGCCTCGCGCTTATGCGCCCCGTCTACGTTGCAGAAGTTGTTCCGAAGGCTGAAAGCGATATGGAGCACAGGTACGAGATGCGAGTGCTGTGTAACGCTTTGATTCTGATATGGAGTTTACGATGTGGAAGGTATTGGGTAACGTACCACCAACAGATCTATTAGATGCTCGACTTGAAGCGCATCATGCAGCGCAGTGGATTGCCCGAGCAACATGGTCCTATTGCAAGGCTGAATCTGATGACAGCCACACGAGTATGAGCTGGGACTCTAATGCTCAAGCCTTAATGGGTCAGCCTTTATCAGACGACCTCACACTGGGTTTGCGTATTGAAGATCTTACCTTACTTAGCTCAATCAAGTCGTGGAAATGAATCTTTCAATCTGATTGGTCAATCCGAAGGCGCAGTGGGTGACTGGGTGGCACAGCTTCTGAGTCAACACAATTTTGATCCTCAAAAATTGAATGAGCCTGGTCCCTACACGTTAACGCATCAACATCTAGATTCAGGCGGGAAATATGGGAGGGCTAACAAAAAAGGGATAGAAGAGTTAGCAAAATATTACAACAATGCAGTTCCAATATTCGAAGCCATTCGTGCTGCGTATTCCGAGGCATCTCCGGTTCGCTGCTGGCCGCACTTCTTCGACATCGCCACTTTATTAACATTCGAACAAAAGGACAGTCCTGAAACAGCCACGATTGGTGTTGGTTGTTCACCAGGTGACTCCACCTATCCTGAGCCCTATTTCTATGTTTCCCTCTGGCCCTACCCTTCACAAGAACGTCTTCCCTCAATTACGGAGCCTTCCTTTTGGCATCTTGTAGAGTTCACGGCGTTGATCTTGCGTTCATGTGACCTTGTTACCAAAATAAATGTGGCGAAACAGCATTCTCAGGTCACGGCCATTATTGAACAAGGTGTGAAAGAGAGTGTTGAGCTTCTCACCATATAATGATTTTCAGAGTCTCTCCAATAGATGAACCATTTGACATAGAGGCATAAAAAGTCTGGAATGAATATACTGTCGACCGTGTCTATGACCAGGGAAACGTTTTATGAAAGGAGTACATCATGATGAACAAAAAGCGTCGTATTCATGATGGCATTGCGGGAGGGCTGCTTACTCTCGGGACTTGGTTGGGGTACGCTGTTGACCCTCTGTGGTTATTGGTCCCAGGAGTGTTAGGTGTCACTTTGCTTCAAAGTGGATTTACCGGGTTCTGTCCGGTCTACTACATCCTCGACAAGACCTGTCCTTTCGAACCGACTGAAGGTGCTTAGCTTTTCCAAAAAATTGATGACCAGATGTCTTGCATACGGCGATTGAATTTAGAGTGACAACACATCTCAGATTCTTCGTGTATGGGATTAGCCTAATTGTTCTCATGATTCTTGTGGGGACGTATTGGGTTGCGGCAGAACTTGCTGCCCCGGCTCCAGCCAAGATTGGTGCACCACCATCTTTTCTTCCAGCGCAATCTGTCACATTTTCTAATTCCAGAGGAGGATTACTCGCTGGATGGCATGTGCCAGGACGGCATGAATGTGGAAGCGTGGTTCTCATGCATGCGATTCGATCGAACCGTGTGAGCATGGTACGGCGGGCTCGGTTTTTACATGAGGTCGGTTATTCAGTTTTGTTGTTTGATTTCCAAGCCCATGGGGAAAGCGACGGTGGGGCAATCACATTTGGAGCGGAAGAACAAGAGGATGCTCGAGCTGCTGTCCAGTTTATGGCACAACAACATTCCGCGACCTCTATTGGCGTGATTGGATTTTCGTTAGGTGGGACAGCCGCTGTTTTAAATAGATCCGCTTTGGGAGCTGATGCCCTTATCCTCGAAGCTGTGCTCTCGACCCTTGAGCAAGCGGTTCGCAATCGTATTCATCAGCGTGTTGGGTTCTTAACCCCACTTCTTTCTCATCCTTTGCTATGGCTCCTTGAATATCATTATGGAATAGACCCTCAAGAGCTTCGACCTATTGATGCTATTCAATCTATAGGTATCCCGGTCTTTGTGATAGGAGGTACTCATGATCTGCATACACTCCAGTCAGAAACAGAGGCTCTGTTTTTAAATGCTCGTTCTCCCAAGGAGTTGTGGTTAGTGAAAGGCGCCTATCACGAAGACTTTCATGAGTTTGCTCCGACAGACTATGAAAATCGGGTGCTCGCCTTTCTCAACACCTATTTGGGCTGTGCTTCTTTAGTAAGGGGTCAATCTAATTAACTGAAAAAAACGATCTCAGCTCAATTCCGTGCAGAGACTCGCAATGGATTATGAGGCTGTGAATGTGTGAATCCCTGAGCGACCACAACCGTACATTCTTGGCTATAGGTCAAAATGGACCATTGGTGAATATCTACTTTAACGTCATACAGTCCCGCAAGCATTGGATGTTTCTCCTGAATGTTCAGGAGTGCTTTCTTGTAACTTCCATCCCCCTTCGCTCCAGAAATACTAAACCGATCTGAGCCGGAAAGGAATATGGGTAAGGACAGGCCATGTTGGCAGCTATCACCTATGACTTCTCCTACGGCAACGGCATCATGAGGAATTTCTTGAGGGGTCATTGTCTGGAAGGACAATGGACCTTCTGAATCATAAAAGACGACAAATGTACCGACGTAAATCAACCCAGGACGAGCCTCATAAGCCCATTGCCGAGTGCACGCAGTCCCTAAGAGGAGACAAGGCACTATCAGTATCAGCACGACTCTCATAGTGTCCCTACTCTCCCGGTCACAACGGTACACGTTTGAGTGTATAAGCCAAAGACGTAGGCTTTAGCTTTCAGGTCTGCCTGCACATCGTAAAGAATAGAACCGGTTGGCTCGTTCTCCAAGGCATTGCGAATGGCACCTACATATCCGCCATTTCCCCACGCCACTAAAAACAACACAGAGTGATTGCAACTTTCTCCGACCACAATTTTATCCGTGGCACTGGCTTTGACATCAACGGGGCTTGCCGAGCGATAGGCTCGTGGAACCTGGACATCGGTATAGAGTAGGCCACACCCACCGAGAACCCAGGTGATCACAATGAGCAGCATGCTTCCTCTTACGAATTGTTGTTGATGCATCTGATGTCATCCTCCATTCCGGTCTATTTTCACTACAAGGGACGTGTCGAGGAATAGCTTCTAGAAAGCAAAGACACTTATTTTTCAGCATACTAGAGAACGGGAGCTGTAGAAAGACCCACTTTGAAAACATTAGACGATCGTCTTGTCATATATCTTTACTTAAAACTACAGGACATGCATATTCATTCAATTGGCACTTGACTCAAAAATGATCGTCATGTCAGATTTGAGTTTGATAGTATAAAAGGTCAAGTAAGCATGGCATCATTCAGTATTCTTTTAATCCGTGAAATGTCACACTCGGTTTTTTCATTGAACGTTCATATTGGCAAGCCCATGCCCATAGACGAATGATCGTTGGTATTGCCATTGATTGACGGAAGGTCTCAAAAACATGTCTCCTATCTCCTGGTCACGACAAATGGCATTGCATCTTGGAGTAATCTTTGTAGTACTTTGGCTAATTCCCGGCATAGCAATAAGTGCAACACAGGTCATTAAAGAGCAACTTGAACCGTCATCGAACCCTCAAAATCTTCACGTCCAGCCACAATCATCTGTAACCCCTGATGTTTCCACCCAGAAAACGTGTCTGGGCAATATTCCGTGTTACAAAAGTCGGCTAGAGCGTATTATTCATGAAAAGGGAGTAGAAGAGGCCCTTCGATTCATCGAGGTAATCGTGACAACAGATCGAGTGGCACTTCGGGAAGCCCACAATCTCACTCATCATGTAGGGCGAATGGCATTTCGTCATCTCAAGGATGTCACCCAAGTGATGTCTGAATGTACGGCTGCCCATCAGTCGGGGTGTTACCACGGGGCACTCGAAGCCTACTTTCAGAATAAGTCGGACATTCAACCAATTGATGTTATGGCGATCTGTAGCTCAAAACTTGAGCAAGAAAAGGGTCGATTTGCCTACTTTAATTGTTTTCATGGACTAGGCCATGGCCTGACCATGCATCTGAATCATGACATGAAAAAGTCGTTGGCCATGTGTGACACCTTGAAGACGAAATGGGATCAGGAGTCTTGCTATGGCGGCGTCTTCATGGAAACGGTCGTCACCGGTATCCGTGGCTTTCAATCACATAGTGGACACCATGGGCACCATGGAGAGAAGATGTCTGACCATCCCGCCAAACTCATTGACCCGAAAAATCCGCTGTACCCATGCTCCGATCTCGATAAAAAGTACCTGCGAGAATGTTATATGATGCAAACATCTATTATTTTGCATTTAACGCATTATGATTTTGCTAAGGCTTTTCTCGAGTGCGACAAGGCTCCAGAGGATATGAGACCAACCTGTTACCAAAGTATGGGGAGGGATATCTCTGGCCACACATTACGAGACATCAAGCAATCGTTGCGCCTCTGTGACCTAGGAACCGCAACCCATCAAGGACGTTGCTTCATTGGTGTCGTCAAGAATTTCTTGAATGTTTCTGGCCAGGCATCAGAAAATGCTTTTGAATTTTGTCGGCAATCCCCCAAGCAACATAAAAAAGACTGTCATTATGCAATAGGGGAAGAATTGCTCACACTTTATGCCAAACCTCAGCGGCGCAGTCGTGAGTGCCATCGATCAGAAACCAAGCATATTCAGGATTGTCGTCAGGGAGCGCGTCTTCCTCTCAAACACTCTTGAATCTATTGTCAGTATGGATCAGGTTCGGATGTATTTCATTCTACCTTGAACGCGCTCTTTTACCCTTTTCATCTTTGCCATGCACGTACTCTCGAGCAGTTGTTCGTTGACTACAAACATGTTCATTTTCGAGACTTCATGGCCCTCCAGCTCTCACCTTTGGTGGGATCACTCGCGGTTTCTGATCGGATGGGTGATGAGTATCCTGAATTCTTGGCCACTGGCCGTATTGTGCAAGGACATTCCGTGAGTGGGGTATTGAGTGCGGATATAGTGACGTTAGTCAATCAAGACTTAAACGATTCGTGTTGGCGTACAAGCTTTCATAACGCGTTGAAGGATAATCATCAATTTCAGCGTGGCCTCGTGACATTCGCACAAGACAATCATGGAAGAAGCACAAGGCCTGTAGATCCAAATGCATTGCTGATGTTGCAGCAGCCTGAATGGGAGTTAGCCAATTTTAATGTCAGCATGATCAAAAACTTAAGTGAAAAACGGTTGTCTTGGGAGGACAATCATCGTTATGAATATGGGTTTGCTTTGATCAAAACTTCGGCTTCTCTTTTATACACTATTCAATTGTGCCATCAAATGAACTTGGTTGCTGTCACGGATTCAGCCTCTCATCATCAATTATTAGAAAGAACATGCTGCAGAGACAATAAGGTAATTAAAAACATCTGCATAGAACGGCAAGGGTACTAGCGATAATTATTGCGAATCCCAATACGAACCGGGCGGCATGTTTGGACACGATCGTTTTGATTTAATCAGCGACTCTTGCCATACATTTGACGCTGAAGACTTAACAGTATACTTGGTGCATATGTTACAGGTGTCCAAGTCCAGTTGAACAATGCGGAATTTAACGCGATATCAAATGCGTCAAGGATAAGAAAGTTAATTGAATCAGTTAGGAAGCAGGAAATAATTGAGCACTATTTGGGCTGGTCATGGCGAATGCGCAGAAAGACTGGGAAGCGGGGGACGCCATTTTTTGTGAGACCTTGATAGCGAAATGTGATTCGGCTTTGTAAGGGGGGTGGATTGCCTCGTTGCTTATTCGTTAAGCCGCTGCCAATGTAAAAAACCACTCCCTGATCCGTCCGTACTTTCAGTGACCCGATTTGACCAACAAACTGTCCTTTGCCTGGTCGGTATCCAATCACTGTGGCCTCAGCATCCATCCACGGTTTGAATTTGAGCACATCGTGAGTTCGACCACTGGCATATCGGGCAGTCTTCCGGTGCAACATTAAGCCTTCGCCTCCATGATCAAGGACCGTTTGAAGCCGCTGGCGTAATTCTTCTTCGTTGGTTACTGTTTCTTGGTCTATCGAGAAAAGATATTGGGAATGAGTTTGTTTGACCACATGCCTCATGGTCGCCACTCGCTGATCAAACGTACCTCCATGTTTAGGTAGATCAAAAATCATAAAGCGAATTTTCCTCCAACCCTTATGGGGATTCTTTTTTCTTACAATGGAGGATGTGTCTTCATATCGTCCACGTGCTATCCAGAGTTCTCCATCTAATGGAATAGGAGGAAAATCTTTCGTAAACCAGAACGGTGCCACAAAGATGTTTCCCCCACGTGAGATCAGCTGTTTCCCATCCCAACGAGCTCGGACACCATCGAGCTTTTCACTAATCCAATATTGGCTGACATCGATACCCGGTTGATATATTTCGGCCAACATAACATCTGGCTTGTCTTTAGCCAGAGTCGATTGCGCAGACAGGACTCCAACAAAAATAAAAATATATGTTAGTGTGAGCCAACGATGGGTGTGTTTCGTATGATCAAGTTCTATAGTAGAAATCATGAATATAGAGTTGACAGGTTTTCACACGGCTATCATTTCAATAGATTTCACTTCCTCAGGAGAAAGTTCAAAATGATCTATCCCAATGTCCTCTTTCATGTGTTCTTGATTTGTCGTTCCAGTTAAGGGGACCATGCCAATTTGTTGAGCAAATCGAAAGATTACTTGCGCTGGACCGGCCTCTACACGTTGCGCGATGGCCCTTAACGCAGGATCTGCCCAGATGTCCTGATTGGCTGTTAATAATGAAAAACCTTGATAGATAATATTTTGTTCCTTGCAGATTTCTCGCACTTCTTTATCCCAACCAAAGACAGCGTAACATCGATTCTGCACGACCATTGGCTTAGTCTTCGCTTTGTCACAAAGAAGACGGAGCTGCCCAGCCGTTACATTGCTCACGCCAATAACTTTAGCTTTTCCTGATTGATACATGCTTTCTATTGCAGCCCATACCTCCCAATCTTGAGGTCCTAGGCCACCTCGAGAATAAGGTCCATGTAAGACGTAAGAATCAACATATTCTGTATGAAGGTGTTGTAGGGAGCTCTCAAAGGATTGCTTAACTTGTGTGGTAATATCTGTCGACGCATCATAAGGCGTGCGATGATCTTGTCCGTTGACCGGCGTAAACTTTGTTTGTAAAAACAGTGATTCTCTGGTCACGCCTTGTTTGGCCAATGTCAATAATGCTTCACCAACTAATGCTTCTTGATAGTGAATGAGTTGATTGGCTGTATCAATAGCCTTAAATCCCGCAGACACAGCCAGTTCTACTAGATGAGTGGTCGCATCTTTTTTCCATGCCGTTCCATACATAAATGATGGAATTGGTACATTATTATAAGCTTTACATGAATTCATGATTTCTCCCATTGGATAGAATATCTATCTGATTGGCATTCCTTAAAATGTCAAACATGAAGAAGCGCCAAGTTCTTTCCACTTTAGAGAGTATCTGAATTCTTTGCAGAAGACGTCAAGGTGAAAAACAATGTATTGGAATCACTCGGTGAAAGGTCGGTAGAAAAAACGGACCCCACACCGCAAAGCGTGGAGTCCGTTGACAGTGAGTCAATCGGAAACTATTGAATTTTCCCACAAGTCGCCACACCAATAAAAGGTGAGATATTTAGATCTGGACCTTCTTCGCTCTCGAGTAGAGAACTCACTTCAATAATCTCTTCGTGAGGTGTAGAGGACGCATCGGTTCTAAGCGAAAGCAAGTGTCCGTCAGAGCTTAGACCTTGAATACCTGCGGAAAGGACCACGCGATCGGCTGGACAGGCGATTCGGAATTCTTCTGGAGATTGAGAAAGTGTCAAAGGCTGTGAGACGATTTCCAATACATCCAACACGCCAGCGCTGCTGTCAGCACCATCAGCCCCTGGCAGACCTTGTGGGCCTGGAGGTCCTTGTACACCATCTTGTCCATTCTGGCCATCTTGTCCAGGAGGTCCTTGTTCTCCTTGAGGGCCAGGGACTCCATTTTCACCCTGCAGTCCTTGAGGCCCGACGGCACCTATCGTGAGATCATATTCGTCATTCTGACTTTGCCCGTTGCCTGTTGAAACTGTGAGTAAGTAGTCTCCAGCTTGAATGTCAGGCGGTAATCCAACAACAATCTCAGTGTCGGTAGGCACACCAATAATGAGTAATGGTCCGAATGCTCCAAGTGTGACTTCTAAGGGATTCCCAAATCCAAGTTCTTCGCCGATAATGGTGATGGTGTCAGCAGCTGTGTCCACAGAAACCTCAGTGATATTAATGTGATCGCCAGGAGGTGTGGCGCCTGGTTTTGCTGTGACGACTGATGCCCCAAAGGTCATTGAGATAATGAGAGCAATAGAGATGAACGTAAATATGTGTCGAGGATGGGCAAGGAAGAACATGAGAGACTCCGTAAACGTGGAAATGGATTGAATGAAATGTGACTCCATTCCCCTTCGGCTGAATCTCGCGACTCCTTGAACATGATGAGATTGTACAGACCACCCTATTGTTCTTCCATTTTTCTCTATGAAGATATTCTAGATTTTATTGAGTCGTATAAATATTTTCCATGGAATCAGCTCAATGTGAGTTACTCAACGGTGGACCTATGACGAGAATGAGATGTAATTGTTGAGTTCCCATAATCTGTTTCTCCTGACCATCACAAAAACTTTGAAAATTCTTTTATTCATGGCACAATGGGATCCAACTCATCCATGCATAAGATTTTTCTCACTCGTTCAACCAAAGGAGAACGCCCATGGCTATGAAGCAGCCGAAGTTTGAAGTGTTTAAAGGGAAAAACGGAAAAGCGTACTTTCGCTTAAAATCGCGTAGTGGAGAGACGATTCTTGCCAGTCAAGGATACCAGTCTCCATCAGGATGCCGACGAGCGATTGCCTCGGTCAAAGCCAATGCCAAGCTAGCAAAGCAGTTCGAGGAAAAAGTAGCGAAAAATGGAAAACATTATTTCGTCCTGATTGCAAAGAATATGCAACCGATTGGGAAGAGTGAGATGTATGCCGCAAAACCGTCGATGAAGAAGGGTATTCAGGCCGTCATGTCCAGCGCACCTGCTGCCATCATCGAATCAGTTTAATCGTCATGACATTTTTATGACTCGACTGACCCCCTTTCATTAACACAATGAAAGGGGATGTCGGGCTTTTGTTTAGAGAGCCCTCGAAAAGGTTATGACCGCGGCTTCTCGCTCCCAAAACAGCAAAAGCCGTTTTTTCTCTAGCACCATAAAGGTGACTTCCCACCCCTGCTGGCCGAGTGCATTCATCCGCTCTTCCATTTTTTCTATAGGAAGTTTACTTGCTCCGAAGAATAGGCTTCCTAGGACGCCTTCAGTGATAACCTCAATCTTGTATTCTCGAGCTGCCGCCATTTATTAGATATTTTCCCCTTTATGCCGGAGCCGACACTGTCCCTTCCTCGGGGCCAAGGGGTTTAACAATAATGAATAATGCTGCGAGCAGCGTGAGATTGCTCATCAGCGCCGCGAGCATCGCAACACCAGTCAATATTCCAAAATAGATAGTTGGAATAAAATTAGAAAGTGCCAAGATTGAAAATCCTACTGTAATGACCAATGAGGTATAGTACATGGCTGTTCCAATGCTCCCGTGACAGGCATGTACTGTCTCTCGATAGTTTTGATGCTTGGCAAACTCTACTTGAAATCGGTGGACATAATGAATCGTATCGTCAACGCCTATTCCTATGGCAATGGCGGCTATGGTGATCGTCATCATGTCTAGTGGTATTCCAACCCAGCCCATGACACCCAAGACCACTCCAGCTGCAAGCAAATTCGGGGTAATCGCAAGCAATGAGATTGTGAGGTTTCGAAAGAACATCAAAAACATTATGAGTATGCTGACAAAGACCATTCCTAAAGTGAGAATTTGAGATGTATATAAACTTTGTAGAAGATTATTATAAAGTACGGCCATTCCAGTTGCGTGTACATTGGCT
>JBMYWX010000048.1:0-15074 GCA_049607825.1 Nitrospirales bacterium | reverse complement strand
ACCTTAAAAAGACATTTCCCCAAAGCTGTACAGATTGCTCGAGAATGGAATAAACCCGTCACTATTACGATTAATGTCGCAGCACTTGAAAAATACAAAGTCTTGTCCCTAAAAAACCCCAGTCGTTTGGTTCTCGACATGTTTCCCTCTTCCACCACACGACCAAAAGAGAAACTTGCACCACCAAAATTTGTAAAAAAATCGCCAGCGAAGCCGAAAAATGCGCCACGCAAGGCTGTAAAAAAAACAAAGCCAAAAGTCGCAGCACCCAAGATTGCCAGGAAGACCAAGTCTAAAATCGCTTCACCGGTGAAGTTACTCAAACCATCTCCAGCAGCAGGAAAGCTTCTCATTGTTATCGACCCGGGTCATGGAGGAAAGGATCCTGGCGCCTTAGGGCGCAAAGGCACACGAGAGAAAGATATTGTGTTAAAAGTGTCGAAACTCCTTAAGTCCATGATCAAGGAACGACTCAGTGCGACCGTTCTAATGACTCGTGAAAAAGATGTGTTTATTGAACTAGAAGACCGAGCCGAGTTTGCTAATAGTAAGAAGGCTGATCTCTTCGTCTCCATTCACGTGAACTCCCACCCTAAAAAATCAGTCAAAGGGTTAGAACTCTATCATTTTGGAGAAGCCAGTGACCCCCGTGCCCTTGAGGTTGCAGCACGAGAAAATGGGACACCATTGAAAGACAATGGTCCAGCCTGGCAATTCATTCTTGCAGATAAATTAACTGATAAAAAAATTGAAAATTCACGAGATTTAGCCTGGATCGCCCGCAAAGCTCTCGTCGGGCAATTACGGAAGCACTACAAGATAAAAGACCATGGGGTCAAAACCGCTCCATTTTTCGTCCTTCGAATGACCACCATGCCTGGCATACTCGCCGAAATTGCCTTTGTATCCAATCCAACTGAAGAAAAATTGCTCACCAGCAAGACCTATCAAAAGCGTACCGCTGAAGGTATTTTCAAAGGCATTAAAGCCTATATCTCACCGTTACAGACCGTCTCTCGGTAACAGAAGTTCAATATTCCTCACATCATCATTCAATTCTTCCTCGTTTCTGTTCTCTCTTATCTATCATTCCTCATGTTCTTCGAGAGAAGGCATGTGATAAATTAAAGTCATCAAATGTATGACCGATTTGAGCAAGTCAATGGCGACGTATAAATTAACCATCCAATATGATGGAACACATTACGCGGGCTGGCAATGTCAACCCAATCAACCCACCGTGCAAGCAGCTGTCGAACAGGCACTTTCTCAGATTACGCAAGTGCGAATACCCGTGATTGCAGCCGGACGAACTGATTCGGGTGTCCATGCATGGGGACAAGTCATAAGCTTCCAGTCTGAAAAATCATTATCTACCCATGAATGGATACGAGCACTTAACGGACTCTTACCCCCAGATGTTGCCATACAACAAGCTGAAGAAGTGCCAGGAACCTTTCATGCCCGATATCATGCGTCTGGAAAAATTTATGAATATCGAATCTTACTAGCTACCTATCGCTCTGCCCTGGACCGATACAGACTATGGCATATACCTAGAACGTTAGATGTGAAGGCCATGAAAGAGGCGGGGAAATTCTTCATCGGCACACACGATTTTTCTTCATTTCAAAACTCTCCGACTGACACGAAAAACCCAGTCTGCACTATTAAATCTTTCACTCTAAGCCAAGAAAATTCACTACTCTGCATACGAGTGCAAGCCGACCGATTTCTTAAACAAATGGTGAGGTCAATGGTCGGGACTGTAGTAGAAGTTGGACTAGGTAGGCGTCAACCAAGCGACATCAATCAAATCCTTGAAGCTACAAATCGCTGCGCAGCGGGAAAAACAGCTCCTCCACATGGCCTCTTTCTCGTTCAAGTCTTGTATGAGCCATTACAACAATATTCCATAGGTTAAATGCAAAAACCCTAACCGAATGTACGCCTTTTGCTAGCCGTCTCTCCTGAAATCATACGGAACCCTTGCAGCTATCCCATCATAGTTGAGCAACCAGAACCTTTTGCTCGAGCATCAGTCAGATCACTAGCCTAACCCGTCCACTCATTGAATTCCGAGGACGATTCCAAGCAAGATCTTACCCATTTCTACCGGTCTTGCGGAAGGAGAGGCGAATCTGACCTCTATAACCTATTGTCTACTCCATTATTAAGCAGAGATAGCTCTCCCCCTCTTTTGAGGAATAGCTCTACGATCATGCTACCTGAGATCATAACGAACTTACGCAGCTCTGCTATAGCAGTACATAACCCAGGTTTACGAAAATCGTCATCCTTCTTGTTCAAATACGATGGCTCTCATCACACTCACTCAAGCACTCGAAGTTGTAACGTGAACTCCCAGTTACCCTCTCCAGAATTACATTTGGGCTTGACGTCTGAACCAGACAACGAATCCATCGCCTGGTTTCTAGCTGCTCTTCCTCAACCCTGCACCAAACCCCTAGCGGTCACAATTCACTTTGGTCTGATTGGCATCGGCTCGGTCTTACTCCCATTATTTTTTCTACGCATGTCCTGTGGGTCGAAACGTCTTCTTCTCGAGACCTCCCTTAATCCTTATCATGCCAACCTTCAAGGACTGCTTCTCTTACGCTGCCTCTGCACCCAAGAATCCTATCTGCTCCAATGCCGCGACCTTACGACCAACACAAAGCATACCCTCAACTTGCCTAATACACATCATGCCCTCTATCGCCAGGCCGTCAATCTCCTCGAATCTCAACCACCATGGACAGCCTCGCAGTTTATTCAAGCCCAATATCACCTCGCAGAATCTTGGTCGACTCCAGAGGAACGTTTTCAAAACTTACAGAATTCCCCCTGTCCTCCAAGCTCTTACGACACATAAGCCTATTCTCTCAACACGGTGTCGATCAAATCAGACAGGTCTTGGACTCATTCGCCAATCAGACTTCTTATAAACCAAGACTTGAACAAGACGAATCCTAGACCACCGATAGCTGAAGAAGTCAACACAGTCAAACAACTCCCTCAGATTACTTGTTGCATCTGAAACGCCTGCCACCAAACTTTTAGAGAGAGTTAAAATGAAAATGCGTCAAAGAGGCCTTATTCTGCACAAATTCATAAACAATGGAGGGCTTCTCCTTTGTGAGATAAGGAGGGAGGTTACCGAAAGGATTTACAGTATAAGAAGCAGAGACTAAGATTTTTCTAGACTATTATGACAACTCTCCAGAATATATCTTCATCACTGTCGACATAAACTCATGGGCTTGCGGTTTTTGACGTTGGAAGGAGTTACGACCAATAATTGATCCGAAACCACCACCGTCTCGAATGGCGCGAGCTTCATCAAAGATTTTTTTATCTTCGCCTTTGGCTCCACCCGAGAAAATCACGATTCGACGACCACTGAACGTACTTTGGACCACATGCCGGATACGATCCGCTGGAGTGCTAATTGGAACCTTCTCTTCTTCGTAGACCTTCTTAGCAGCACTTTGCTCAATATGGTCAGTTGGCACTTTAACCTTCACAATGTGGGCCCCAAGTTGCGCGGCAATTTGTGCAGCATAGGCTGACACATCAATGGCCGTTTCGCCTTCCTTACTCAAGCCTGCCCCACGCGGATAAGACCAGACCACCACGGCTAATCCATATGATTTGGCTTCTTCCGAAATTTCTCTAAGACGTTGGTACATCGTTTGCGCATGGGCTGACCCTGGATAAATTGTATAGCCAATGCCACAGCATCCCAATCGAAGGGCATCTCTCACACTTCCTGTGACAGCGGAATTAGGGTCCTTCGTGGAGAATAAGGAGTCATTATTATTAAGCTTGAGAATCAGGGGAATTTGGCCTGCGAATTCTGCAGCTCCAGCTTCAAGAAATCCTAAAGGGGCCGCGTAGGCATTACAGCCAGATTCAACACCAAATTCAAAATGATAATGGGGGTTGTAGCCAAGAGGGTTTGGAGCAAAACTGCGTGCAGGACCATGTTCAAATCCCTGATCAACCGGAAGGATTACAAGTCGCCCCGTTCCACCTAATCGACCACTCAACATAAGTCGCGCAAGATTAGATAATTCCCCTGGGCTCGCACCATCATAATATCCAAGAATTTCCTTTACACGCGGTGTCATTTGATTGCTCACAGGTTCAACCTCCCCTTCTCATCCAACGCCCTAATAAACAATATAATAAATTTGTGCAAATTGCTTCAGGTATTCAAGTCAGTGTAGAAAACAAACTGGCTAACGGCAATATATAAATTTTTTAAATAATCTATATTGAATCTGTATCCCCGTGACTCTTGACCTGCTTTCTTAGCGCCATGAGCTCTCGCTCCATCGCCTCAAATCGCTCGGCGATTGGATCAGGAATATTCGTGTGGTCCATGGTCGCCTCAGGAATCCGCTCCCCATCATATTTGACTACTCGGCCAGGATTTCCCACAACTGTAGAATTCGGAGGAACCGAACGAAGAACAACGGCATTAGCTCCAATTTTCACATTATCCCCTATTGACATGCCTCCAAGAACTTTGGCCCCAGCCCCCACCACGACATGATTACCCAACGTTGGATGACGTTTCCCACGTTCTTTACCCGTCCCTCCTAATGTCACGCCTTGAAACAATGTGACAGAATCGCCAATCTCTGCAGTTTCCCCTATAACGACTCCCATACCATGGTCAATAAAAAACCCCTTACCTATGGATGCGCCAGGATGAATTTCAATTCCAGTGAGCCATCGTGCAATTTGCGAGATGCAGCGTGGGAAGAAAGGAACCTTCCGCCGCCAAAGCCCATGCGCCACACGATAGGCAAGTAAAGCATGAAAGCCCGAATACGTGAAAAATACTTCCCAGCGATTCGTGGCTGCGGGATCACGTTCAAACACTGCCTGTAAATCTTGCGATATGAACTTAAACATGAAAAATCACTTGGTGCTGGCGTAATTATAATGAATGCTAACTTTACCATTGCCTTGCAGATTCAAACAATTGAGTTCAGGTGAATTATGGATTCCTTACTTGGTCGATCAGACAGACCGCTTGTGTCGCAATACCCTCCTGTCGACCGATCATTCCAATTCCTTCACCACTTTTAACTTTCACATTTACTTGGCTGTTCTTAATGCCAAGAACCTCAGCCATGCATGCACTCATTTTCTCTAAGTATGGACCTAATTTGGGAGATTGAGCCAGAATGACAGTATCAACGTTGATAAGGTGATAGCCTTTTTGTGTAAGCATCTCAGCTATGTCCTGTAACATTGTCAAACTTGAGAGATCTTTGAACTGAGGATTAGAACTCGGATAACGTTTTCCTAAATCCCCTTCCCCCATGGCCCCAAGTAAGGCATCACATACTGCATGAACTAACGCATCCGCATCTGAATGCCCATCAAGTCCGTGCGTATGGGAAATCTCAACACCTCCTAAAATTAAGCGACGCCCTTTTTTGAGAGGGTGAATATCATAGCCTTGCCCAATTCTCATAACTTGTGGGTGCGTCCTATCTTACTAACTTTCTTGACATGCAAGAATAGATTCGCCTAAAGCTAAATCCTCAGGTCGTGTCACCTTCATATTGTGTGTACTGCCTTGAACAATGTGAATCGGATACCCCAGTTGTTCAACTAACCCGGCATCATCCGTTGCATCAATATTTTTCTCTTCAGCTAATTGATGGGCTTCGACCAACCAAGAATAACGAAACACTTGAGGAGTCTGGGCTAACCATAGTTCCTCTCGATTTAATGTCGCTTCGACACGCCCTTTCTCATTGACTCGCTTCACGGTATCTTTCATGGGAATCGCCACGAGCGACGCACCAGTCTCTACGGCTGACAAAACAGCCCGATGAACAATTTCTTGTGAGACAAAGGGACGGACTCCATCATGCACAACAACAAAATCTGGCTTCTCCTGTAGGGCCAATACACCATGACGAACAGAATCCTGACGACGTTTGCCACCAGGAACTATTTTGGTCACTTTTTTAATGTGAAACCGATCGACCACGTCTTTTTGACAAAATTCGCGATCCGCATCTGGAATCACGACGACAATTTCAGAAATGGCATCAACCGAGTCAAGGGTTCGAAGAGAATGCACGAGAAGAGGAATTCCACCAAGAGATAAAAATTGCTTTGGCGTGGGGCCGCCCATTCGGGCCCCACAGCCGGCAGCAGGAACTACCGCAACCACGTGATTAGACACGCGCGAAGCTTAACTCCTCGTGTTCAGTCTCTTCCTTGAGGCGGGTAAAAATCATACGACCAGCACTCGTCTGTAATACACTTGTCACCAAAACATCCACATTCTTTCCTATTGCACGTTTAGCATGGTCCACGACGACCATTGTCCCATCATCAAGGTAGGCAATGCCTTGTCCCGCTTCTTTGCCTTCCTTCAATACAAAAACCTTGAGAGTCTCGCCAGGAAGCACCACCGGTTTCAACGCATTACATAATTCGTTGATATTCAGCACATTTACACCTTGAAGCCGTGCGACTTTATTTAAATTCAAATCATTCGTCAGTATCTTTGCGTCAATTTTCTTGGCTAACTCTACAAGTTTCGTATCCACTTCTTTGACGTGAGGGAAATCATCTTCAACAATGTTAATTTTAATATTGGCCATTTTCTGCATGGCATTCAAAATGTCCAGACCGCGCCGCCCCCGCGCTCGCTTCAATCCATCGGATGAGTCAGAAATATGTTGAAGTTCTAACAGAATAAACTGAGGTACGACCAACGTCCCCTCAATAAACCCCGTATCACATAAATCTGAAATACGTCCGTCAATAATCACGCTCGTATCTAATAATTTGAGTGTGAAGTCTGCCTCGTTGGACTCTTGAGTCTCTGTATGATCTTGCCCTTCAACCGCTACCATAGCCGCCCCTTCTTTTCCAAATCTCATACCAATGATAAGACCAAGATACGGCAAGGTTAGTAATGCAATCAGGCCTCCCACATGAGCAAAAATTGAAGCCCCTTCAAGCATAAGACCAGCAAGCTGAACAAAAACCCCTGAAACTAATAAGCCCAACCCTAAGCCTAGAGCACCCCACACGGTCAAGGAAATGGGAACATCACCTAAACGCTGTTCAAGCACAATCATGGCTCCGCTAATTAGAGCGCCAATCCCTGCCCCTAGAAGGAGGTACAAAGGCTGCCCTTCACCAACACTTAATCCTAATCCTGCCCCAGAAGCCATTCCCACCACCAAAAAGATGGTTCGGAGAATCATAAGCAACACCCCTCTTTCACGTAGGTTCTTGTTCAAGCCCAACGAATTGTTGTGCCTGTTGGACGTTGTCTCGACTTCCAATAAACACAGGAACACGCTGATGAAGCATGGTGGGTTGAATCGATTGAATAGCCTGACTCCCCGTGCTACCCATACCTCCAGCCTGCTCAATGACAAAAGTCAACGGCGCTGCTTCATACATCAGCCGAAGCTTTCCCTCAGGCTTTTTCACTTCACCTGGATACAAATACAGCCCACCTTTTAGCAAAACTCGATGCACATCAGCGGCAAAACAACCAGAATACCTCCCTGAATAGGGACGATCAGTAACCGCGTCTATTTCCTTCACAAAGTCAATATACTGTTGCACGCCTTTAGTCCACTTATGATAATTCCCTTCATTCACACAATAGATTTTCCCTCTAAAGGGAATCTGTATATTCTGAGCTGTTAAAAAGAATTCCCCAAGTTCTGGATCAAGGGTAAACGCATGAACTCCTTTTCCACACGTGTAAACAAAAACCGTACTCGTTCCATACAATAGGTACCCGGCACCGACTTGTTCAGCTCCAACTTTGAGAAGGTCTTTCTCAGACTCTCCTGAGCTCCCATCAGGCAATCGGTGAAGAGAGAATATTGAACCTAACGGTGCGTCTACCGCAATATTCGAAGAACCGTCTAATGGATCGAGATAGAGCACAAACTTACCGGGCCGACGTGCATGAGGAACGACATAAGGTTTTTCCATTTCTTCTGAAACCAAGGTTCTGACCACCTCATTCGCCTCAAAAACTTTGATGAATGTCTCATTGGCCCGTTCATCTAATTGTTGAACCTCCTCTCCTTGAATATTAGTTTCTCCAGTAGAGCCCAATACATCAAGCAGCCCAGCATGACGAAGATCTCTCGCAATCATTTTTCCTGCAAGGGCGATGTGCGCCATGGCATGGGATAGGTCTGCAGTGGTTTCAGGCGGATATGCCTGTTCGTTCAGAATATGAAGTGGCAGTGGTATTGGTGCGTGAATCATCCGTGACCCGCAATAGAAAAGCTATAAAGACATACTATTATAGACTTTTCTCATAATTTGAGCAACGGACCGGATTGGGGAATTTACTGAAGCATGCGTAATTTGAATAAATCACCTGAACCAAGGGCGTATCCAGGGTTTCGAGCGATTTATGAAATCAGCAATTTCTGACAGGCCTCTAATTGAGTTTCCAGGTATGTTCGAATTAGTTGGAGATCTTCTTGGGTTGATGCCTCAAAGCGAAGAACTAACGCCGGCTGCGTATTCGATGCTCGAATGAGTCCCCACCCTTTACCGAAAGTCGTTCGTATACCATCGATCGTGAGAATATTTCGAATTGTTAAGGCTGGATTATCAGGGTGAGGGGCTTGTGCAAGCTCCTGTAACCGTGCAATGACTTTCTCGACTAAGAGAAATTTCTGATGATCTGGGCAATCCACTCGAATCTCAGGAGTCACAGACGTTTGAGGCACGTCAGCAAGGAGTGAAGAAAGTGGCTGTTGAGCCTTCGTGAGAATTTCAATCAAACGGCAAGAGGCATAAATCGCGTCATCATACCCAAAGTATCGATCAGCAAAAAACATGTGTCCAGACATTTCCCCTGCCAACGCAGCCTTCTCTTCTTTCATTTTAGCTTTGATGATGGAATGCCCCGTTTTCCACATGATTCCCCGGCCTCCACGCTTTTCAATGTCATCATAGAGTAGCTGAGAAGCTTTAACTTCAGAAATAAAGGTACTCCCTGGATTCGTTGAAAGCACATCACGAGCAAAGAGGAGGAGAAGACGATCCCCCCATAAGATATTTCCCTGCTCATCGACGGCTCCAATACGATCGGCATCTCCATCATAGGCAATCCCCACCTGAGCCCCATTTTGTTTCACTGCCTGAATGACATCTTGAAGGTTATCGACGACGGTGGGATCAGGATGGTGATTGGGGAAATGCCCATCCAAATCACAATAGAGCCCTGTCACTGTACACCCCAATTGCTCTAAGGCCTGCTTGGCAACTAATGAGGCGGCACCATTTCCACAGTCAATTACGACATGCAAGGAACGACCATCGACAGACGAAAAGCTGTCTTTTAAGAATGCCAAATATTCAGGAATAATGGGCGATTCTCGGACAACGCCCTCTCCCTCGGCATAATTTCCAGATTCAATAATTTCCCGTAACTGTTGAATACCATCACCATAGAGGGCTTCTTTCCCGATGCACATCTTAAACCCATTGTATTCAGACGCATTATGGCTGCCTGTAATCATAATGCCGCCATCCACCTCACGCCGAAACAAAGAAAAATACAAATGCGGGGTGGCACAGACACCAATATCAACTACATCGAGTCCCCCAGCAGTCAACCCTTTGAGAAGACGGTCATGCATGTCTGGAGATGTCAATCTTCCATCACGACCGACAGCAATGGTCTTGACTCCTCGTCCCTGAGCCAACGTTGCATACCCTTGACCAATGGCCTCAGCCACATCGGTGGTCAAATCTTTTCCCACGATACCGCGGATATCATATTCTCTGAAGATGCTCATATTGATCTTTTCTCCATGCATAACTATCAATGAGTTTTCTCCCTTCCAAAATCATCTTGAAATCGCACAATATCGTCCTCGCCAAGATACGCTCCATTCTGAACTTCAATAATTTCTAATATCTCGGTACTCGGATTCTCTAATCGGTGGGGTGTCTCAACCGGTATCCCTGTACTTTGCCCAGCATGAAGATCATAGACCTGGTCTCCGCAAGTGACACGCGCATGGCCCGTAATGACCACCCAATGCTCACTTCGCTTATGATGCAATTGCAATGACAGTCTTCGCCCTGGCCTAACGGTAATGCGCTTCACCTTGTAGCCTGGCGCTTCTTCCAAGATGGTATAGGCACCCCATGGCCTCATCACAGTAAGATGCTCTAAATGTTCTGGTGCACCACGTTTCTTCAACTCCTGTACCACTTTTTTCACGTCTTGTGCTCGAGATTTTGGGCAGACCAATGTTGCATCTGGGGTGTCGACGACCACCATATCTGACAATCCTATCGTCGCGACGACTCGACGGTCTGCAAACAACACGGAGTTGGTACTTCCAATGTCCATAATATTGCCATTCATGACATTCCCTGCCCCATCAAGAGACGCAACCTCCTCAAGACTCCCCCAACTCCCGACATCTGACCATCCAAAGTCAACTGGGATTACAGCTGTCTGGGAAGAATGCTCCATCACACCATGATCAATGGAAACAGCTTCTAAGCGATGGTATTGCTTGGCAATATCCTCTTTGGGCGCACCTGCCTGGCTCATTGTCTCAATACGCCGAAGCCCCTTGACGAGTGCCGGCTTTTGCTTTTCAAGTTCCTCCAACAGCACAGAGGCCTTCCACATAAAAATCCCACTATTCCAAAAAAAGTTTCCTGATCGAACGTATCGTTTGGCTGTGGCACTATCAGGTTTTTCAACGAATCGTGCCACTCGATATCCAGTCATCTTCCCACGGCTCCCGACACGAGACCGCCGTTGGGGCTGAATATACCCATATCCCGTTTCAGGCCTTGTCGGCTCAATACCAAACGTCACTAAGTTTCCTTGAGTAGCTAATTGATTTCCAAGGCTCACGACCTGCTGAAATTTAGCTGGCTGGGCAATCACATGATCCGCAGGTAACACAACCATGACCGCATCAGGATCACGACGAAGTAATTGAAGAGCGGCAAGACCAATAGCCGGAGCGGTATTTCTACCTTCAGGTTCGCAAATGATGTTTTCTGCAAGTTCATCTTTCCATTGCACTAATTGTAACTTAATTGATTCAGCTTGATGATCATTCGTCACAACCACAATGCGCTCAGGTTTCATGGAACGAAGAAGTCGTCTAACCGTCTGCTGAATAAGTGTCTCCTCGCCGATGATTCTTAACAACTGCTTTGGGAAACGCTCGCGACTCAGTGGCCAAAAACGCGTACCACTGCCTCCTGCTAAAATAACCCCATATAAATGAGTCTTACTCATACCTCTTTGCCTTTTCCCAACTCTCTTAAATTTCAAATAGATAACTGGTTACATATAATTCTCGGATATTTATGAAAGAAAATTGATCGGATATTATCGAAACACTGGCCTCACACCCCGTGCAGATAAAATAAGATCTGTCACTTCTCTGACGGCCCCTTCTCCACCCTTTCGACGACAAATATAATGCACCACTTGTCGTACAGGTTCCATACAATCTGCCGGAGCACCCGAAAAGCCGACCTCACATAGGGCCTCTAAATCATTCACATCATCACCCATATAGGCCACTTGATCAAAGGTTAATCCATATTTGGTCACCAGACCCTTAAGAACGGCCAATTTATCCTGAATGCCTTGATGGACCTCTGGGATCCCGAGTTTTTGAGCACGTCTTTTGACAATTTGGGTTTTTTCCCCTGTCACAATTGCCGTCAGGAATCCTTCAGCCTGAAGAAGCTTAATCCCCATCCCATCTCGAGTCTGAAATTTTTTGAACTCTTCACCCGCTTCACCGTAGTACATACCTCCATCGGTAAGCACTCCATCCACATCTAATGCCAACAACCGAAGACGTTTGAGCACTTTGGTTCGAGCCGTTGCCCGCAATATTTTTGAAGGAGTCCGTCGACTAGCAGATCGTAGCATGGCTGTATCCTTACCGAACCTAGGTGTGATCAGTCAAATAGGCGAAGCCTAACATATTCTCGTGGAGATGCAATCACTCGACATATATTTTTCGAAATCCAATCGACCTATTACATTCCTTTATCTTTCTTGAAGCAAAAAAGAGTGATATGATCTCACTCAATGTCTGTTCCTAAGTCTATGCAATTCTACACCGAATGGAAGAAAGACGAAGATTTTCATATTTTTTCCAAGAACGTTGTTCATCGTGCTGCCATATATACCCAATGACCACAATGACCTCATCGCAATCGGAAGAACTCTTGCATGATATGGGTTAATCGCTTAATGGTGTTGGTCCTGCTCGTCTTTCTTGCAGGTTGTTCAACGCAAGAATCAAAGAATAACTTTGATACAGCTTTATGCTTTCTTCGCCCCTCCTGCCTGCCATCTCAGCCTTCTTCTACTCATACAAACCCTCCACCTCAGGTTCAACCCTTGTCAGAAACACCCACCTCCAAGCCCCAATCTCCCCCATGCCATACAACTGCCAAGATGACCATTACTGCCCAAAACCCATCAATAACTGTGTCCTATAAGGAACCAACGACACGAGTCGACGGAACGCCCTTAACAAACTTAGCCAAAACAACTATTTATCAGAATCAAGGTAGTGGATTTATTCGAACCAAAGAGGTACCCGCCACAAATTCGAAAGGAGGCGGACAAATTTCCGAAACCCTCCTCATTCAACTAGGACCTGACAAATCCATCGATACCACTATTTGTGTCACAGCCACCAATAGTCACGGGCAAGAAGGATAACGCGGGCCTCCTCTCCAGGACTTAGGTTGCGAGACACGGCAGCCGAAAGAGTCCTATGCCAACAATTATCTCAGTGGCCTCTGGGAAGGGTGGAGTCGGGAAAAGCATGATTGCGAGTAATCTCGCCCTGCAATTCTCTCGACATGGCCAAAGGGTTGTGCTCATTGACCTCGATATCGGAGGAGCCAACTTACATATTCTGTTTGGAGTCCTTTCACCTTCACCAACACTTTCGGATTTTCTAGAGCGCAAGATTGATACATTAGAGTCAAGCATTCACAAACTCCCATGGGCCCCAGGTCTAGGATTCATTCCTGGAACAGGTAATACACTTACCGATGGCAATCTCCTGCACACGAAAAAACAACGATTGCTCAGACATGTGAAAAGTCTTGACGCGGATATTGTGATCTTAGATTGTGCACCCGGCACCAACTATCACACGTTAGATATTTTTCTTAGTGCAGACTTCTATGTCACCATAGCCACGCCAGATCCAACATCAGTCATCGAAGTGTATCGTTTTATCAAACTGGCTGCCATTCGGAAAGTCATGACCCACATAACGGGAAAACTCCCTAGCAACATCCGACAAACCCTCATCAACCAGGAATTTTCTAGCATCCATGCAGTTCTCGAAGCCTTTGGACAAACTAACAAAGAACAGAAAGAAGAAGCCCTCAGAATACTTAAGGACTTTTGTCCTTACTTTATTCTCAATCGTTTTCATGACCAAGCCAAATTTTCGACTTCCTCACTGCAACAAGTCTTGTTAAAATTTTCAGGCACGGAATTAGTCGTACTAGGAGAAATTCCTGAGGACAACGAAGTGACACTTGCACTGAGAAATTATTTGCCTGTTCTTGATCGCGCACCACATTCTTGTGCCTCCGCAGCCCTCACTCAAGCCTTTTATGCCTTACAGCAACGTCTGCCTCGGCTACAATCAATCAGGTCTTCAACCACTGCCCCACGTCTCGAACCACGTATAGACACAAGCACAACTGGCTCATTCCCTCACTAAGCGATAGCCTTTCTCTTGCATACATCGATTAATTTCTAGCCCGAGCGATACAAGACCGTTGGACCATCCATGATTCCGTCGAAGGACGTATTCTTCACACCGAACATAGGCTACCTGTGAATCTTCTAATGCACCATCCTTGGCAATCCACGTTCCTTGCGTGCAGTCGCTATAGGGATGACAAATGAGTTCAGCTCGTTCCTGACCATACTGAGGATAAGCAAAATTTCCCCATACATCAGTACCACACCCGGTTACCACCAAAAGACTCAAGAGGCTCAGTATTTTTACACCCTCTTTGGTTATCATGACTTTCTCCTCATGTATTTCAGTAAGCGCTTGCTCACACCCTTTCGATCTCTCTAAATTATCAGCACGGCTTCACCACATACATCTCTGTACTCTTTTGTATCGGACAAAAAGGAGATTGAGAAAAGTAAAACTTTCCTTCTTTCAATTTTTGAAAAGGGAGGGAACTGTTCTGAGAGATAGAGTCACGCAGCAGAACATTAGATTTGACCTTGAAGCCATGCCCATGCCATCCCAAGATATTCATGAGCAGCGAGTTCGGAAAGTCGTAATCCCGAATGACTTGGAAACACCTGCTTTAGTGATAAGGTCCTATTTCCCTTCCAATGCCCAATTGGTGCTGGAATAGGAAACAACTGATGCTTGGCAAATAACTTCATCGCCCTAGGCATGTGATAGGCGGATGTGACAAGAATAAAGGGTTCAGTATTCAAAAGAGCCGAGACATAGTGAGGGTGGTCTTTGGTATCCCGGGACTGCACTTCTAACACGAGGTCAGCTCTCTTAACTCCATAGGTTTGCGCCACACGACTGAGAACTGTCGCTTCTACATCCAACGGAGTTCCCAGTCCCCCGGTCAAAATAAGTTGACTGCCCGGCAAAAGACGATACAGGCGAATACCCTCTAATAATCGTTCTCGTGAAGAGTGCAATATCTGAAGATGTAGGGGAAGTGTTGGATCTCCAGCAATCCCTCCGGCAAGGACCACAATTTGAGAAATTTTTAGCTGCCCCGATGTCATAGACTGTGTCTGGATATGAGACAATTTAAGAGGAGCATATTGGGACTCGAGTGTTTGTAAAATCCGACCAGATATTGTTTCAACACTCAACATTGCCAATAAAAGAAACCCACCCGTCACAAATATTTTTCCGGCCATTTTTTTCCGTGTAAACCACAGCAAGAGAAGCCCAACTGCCACCATTGCTAGACACAAGGGAAGAGGTGAAAGAATTTGACCTACAATTTTTTTCATCAAAAAC
>JBMYWX010000047.1:0-15105 GCA_049607825.1 Nitrospirales bacterium | reverse complement strand
GCTTGGATTAGTTGGAGCTGGACATGCGGGGATCATGTTTATCAATCTTCACAATCTAACAGAGTATATAGAGTGTGCTATTGATGAAAATCTTAATAAAGTAGGACTTTTCCTGCCAGGCTCGAAACTACCTATTTGTTCGGTTACTGATCTGAAAAATTCACTCGTTAAATTTTTCTTACTGAGTGTTCCTCCAGAAATAGAAGAGCAGGTTATAAAAAAGATTCAAGGGAAATTGGGGAAAGATGTAAGGTTTGTTTCAATATTTCCTGGAAGTAAGTATTTTTGGCTTAAGAACCAAGGGCAGGACAGTCAGTATGAATATGCATTGGTATCATGAAAGTGACGAAGTTTTATATTCCCAGTCTTCTTTAGTCAGCCTATCATATGAAGATGTGAACTGTCTGAAAACGCTGGCTTCACATAATAAACGGACACGCGCACGTTTTTGTGCACATCAGAGTCCTAAAGATGTTGTGCATGAAATGGTAATTGTTCATGAGCAGGGAAATTATATTCGACCTCATCAACATCAGTTCAAATCAGAATCTTTTATCGTTCTTGAAGGCATTGCGGATGTAGTTCTTTTTGATCATGACGGAAATATTACAAAGTGCATAGAAATAGGAGAATTGTCTAGTGGATATTCTTTTTTTTGCAGAATTCCCGATTCCACTTATCACACAGTATTGATTCAGTCTTCACATCTTGTCTTTTTAGAGGTGACAAAAGGTCCATTTCAAATATCTCAAACTGTATTTCCAAATTGGGCTCCTGACGACAATGATCGCATTCAAGTAAAAAAATTCATCAGTAATCTTGAAGGGAAAGTGTCTCGATATCTGATGGGTACAGACGCAGAACGTCTTCCAGCATGCTCATGAATCTCAATATTGGTGTGAATGAAGAAGGAAAATGAAGAACAACTCTACTCATAGAAGAGAAGATTGTCGGCTTTGTGGAAAAACAAATCTCACACGAGTCGTTCCACTCTCTCCTACTCCAATCGGTGACCGATATAATACGCAAGTAGAATGTCAGCAAAGTCAAGATCTGTACCCCTTAGATGTATTTTTATGTAAAGAGTGTCGATATGTCGGATTGCAGGAAATCGTTGATCCTACCCTGCTCTACGGTGAATATCTCTACCGCACATCTATTTCATTGGGACTCCCTGAACATTTCCAGCTTCAGGCATATACTGTCTTAAACAAGTGTGTATCAGAAAATAACAGAGTGATAGAAATTGGGAGTAATGATGGAACACTGTTGCGGTGTTTCCAAGCGCATGGTGTCCAGGTTCTCGGTATCGAACCTGCTAAAGAACTTGCTATGCGTGTGAGCGAGAGTGGCATCCCAACGATTTCAGATTTTTTTTCAAAAGAGCTTGTCTCTGAAATCAAGAAGCAATATGGATTAGCTGGCGTAATTGTCGCAAATAATGTGGTTGCCAATATCGATAGACTTGATGATATTGCTGAAGGGGTTCGTGAGCTTCTCGCGCCAGATGGGCTTTTTGTATTTGAAACTGGATACCTTTTGGATCTGCTCGATGGCCGGATTTTGGATAATATTTATCATGAACACTTATCATATTTTTCAGTTGCCCCTCTGAAAATGTTTTTCGAGCGGTTTGGATTAGAGTTGATCGATGTTACCAAAGAAGATACTAAAGGTGGATCTATACGCTGTTTTGTTCACCATAAAGGAGGTCCTTATCTCGTATCTTCTCGAGTCAAGGAATTCCTGAGTCGTGAGTTCAATCAAGCTCCTAACTTAGAGAAAACTTTTCAAAAGTTTCAGACTCAGATCCAGCAAGTCAAAACTGATTTGAAAGAGGTCTTGAATGAAAGGAATAAGAACGAACAAACGCTAGCCGCGTTTGGTGCGTCAGTAGGGTCGACAACACTTATTTATGAGTTTGACATCGGGGGTGTCTTGTCATTTTTGGTTGATGATAATCCAAATCGCCATGACTTATATAGCCCTGGTTTTCATTTGCCTGTTCTTTCTTCGGAAGCGTTATATGAGCGGAGCCCCGATATTGTGGTGATTTTAGCTTGGCGATATGCTGATTCCATCATAAAGAAACACCAACGGTATTTAGAGCATGGAGGGAAGTTTATCATTCCATTACCTGCCATTCAGATTGTCGAGGCTAGTACAGAAACGGAAATTTTGAATTTAGCGAACTCAATAAAGCTTCGTATGGAACAGGAAAAATCATCCTTGATTGTTGGAGGGTAGAGAATGCGTTTTCCTGTCTCGATTGACACTCAGATTTCCACAGCCATCATTCTTGGTTGTGATCCCAGAGTGACTTCGAAGTCTGAGTTAACGATTGGATCCGGGGTACCTTCTCTCAATTTAGAGCAGCAGAGTTTGCGTTGGATTCCAGGCATGCTTGCGGAATTGAGTTGTTGTCGTGTGATCTACGTAGGTGGGGGAAAGACACACGAGGCGCAAGGAAAATGTTCTGATCTTCAATACTATTATTTTGATGATAAAGGAAGCGGTGGAGATCTATTAAAATTAATAGAGATTGAGGAACTGGTCAAAGGAAATGTGTTGATTTGCCGATCGAATGTTCTGTTTACCTCGGATGTAATTCAAAATTTTTTTGCAAGTTCTAATAGTGTTGTATATGGAACATCCGCGACGTTGTCTTGGGGGGAAATTGGACGGAGAAAAGAAGATAATCCAAGAAATGGCAGCGTGAAATGCGGGATCCATTTACTTGGAATTCATGAGGGTTGGATCGGTGAGATGTTTCTGATTGCGAAGGATCTATTCCAAGAATCTCCTCAAGCAAATCTTGAAGATTGGATTCTCCATGCTCGTAATCATGAAATTCCCACAATGTCTATTGACCTGTCTGGGCAGATGTATTCGATTGGAGAGCCAGGGAGTGTCGCGAAATGTGTGCTTGGTACGAAAGGGCAAACATTAGCTAGGCTTCAGGATAAATTACAGACTTCTACGATTGTCGATCAGATACGGTTTTCGGTCATAGATTGGCATGAGAGTCGTGAAAATATTTTACAAAAGATTTCTGATCATTTTGGGCCTGAGACCATCATTGTTCGAAGCAGCTCACAGGGAGAGGATCAATGGGACAGTTCTCAAGCCGGAGTCCTGGAAAGTGTTTTAGATGTCAATGCAGGCAATCCTCAACATATTTCGCATGCGATTGAGCGGGTCATTGAAAGCTTTGAACGAAATGGTTTGTCCTTATCAAGGCAAGAAGAAATTTTAGTACAACCGCAGATCATGAACATTCGAGCCAGCGGTGTTCTGTTAACTCGGGAATTAGAGACTGGGGCTCCGTATTATATTGTAAATATTGAAGAGAGTTCAGGGCGTAGCGATACGGTGACCGCAGGGCGCTCGGGTGAGATTACAAAAATTGTTGTTCACCGTGATGTGACGAATTTATTTCCTCATCCGGATATTAAACAGTTGGTAGTCATGGCACGCGAAATTGAAGATCTCGTTCAACACGATGCCTTAAATATAGAATTCGCGTTCAATCAGGAAAATATTCTGTATGTGCTTCAAGTTAGACCTCTGGTGTTATCAGATAGACGGACACAGTCTATTCAGCAAGACTCACAAGTGAGAGGCCAGATTGAAGGTGTTCGAAATTTTGTCACGGGGTTAATGAAACCTCAACAGTATGCTCTTGGGCAGACAACATTGCTCGGGACGATGCCCGATTGGAATCCGGCAGAAATGATCGGGACGATTCCACGACCCTTGGCTCTTTCGCTGTATCAACGATTAATTGGTGATCAAGTGTGGGCAGCCGCAAGGGCATCCTTAGGCTATCGGGATGTTCGACCTCTGCCTCTGATTCTTTCTCTTGCCGGTCGGCCATATGTTGATATTCGAGGTAGCTTGAATTCGTTCCTTCCAAATTCTCTTG
The DNA here is from genome assembly GCA_049607825.1 of Nitrospirales bacterium. GTDB lineage: Bacteria > Nitrospirota > Nitrospiria > Nitrospirales > UBA8639 > JAGQKC01. Next base: position 11,180 of record JBMYWX010000047.1, on the reverse strand, counting down.
ATTCTTCATTGGGCACGAAGTTAATTGATGTACAAATTGAACGTCTGCGTCAGCATCCCGAACTTCATGACAAGATTGAGTTTGAGCTTGCCTGTCCTTCGTTTGACCTGACATTTACAGATCATGCCGCTCGGATGGTTGCTGATGGATATCCTAAGCGATGGATTCCACGATTTCAAAAATCACTCTTACAACTCACCGATTCTCTTTTGTGTTCCGGGCACGGAATCATTGCTGAACAATTACATCTGATTGATCAACTATCTGAACGTCGAAATACCTATATGGATTTGTTTCGCGGGTCGGATTGGAACGGCGGAGTTCGAGTGCTTTCCTTTTTAATGGAAGACTGCAAACGTCTCGGGACATTTCCATTTTCAATTTTAGCACGCTTTGCCTTTATGAGCTTAAGCTTGCTGCGATCGCTGATGGTTCGAGGCATATTTTCATTGGATGAGTTCGAAGGGATCCTCAAATCTCTTCATACAGTAGCAGGAGATTTTGTTTCTGAGTTATCGGCCTTTTCACAGGGCCAACACTCGCGTGAGGAGCTGTTGGAAAAGTATGGACACTTACGGCCGAGTTCCTACGATATTACATCTCCAAATTATTCAAGTGCGCCTGAACTAATGTTCTCTCAACCTTCAGATTTCGTTCCCAGTTCGTTACACCATAAAGGGAAGTCTGAAACACATTACACAGCACATGAAATATTTGCTTCCAAACGGGAAAAGATTAATCGCATCTTGCGGCAGGAAGGATTCTCGGCTCGATGCCATGATCTAGAAGGCTTTGTTATTGGAAGTATTCCTGGAAGAGAAAAGGCGAAATTCGAATTTTCAAAAAACTTGAATTGGACCTTAGAAAATTTAGCGGCGTTGGGTCAAGCTATTGGATTTTCTCGTCAGGAAATATCGTTCTTATCCATCGACCAGATTTTACGTGGAGCGACCGATAGCATGCCTGGCAATCTTCAGTCGAGATTAACGACTCAGATAGAGCAGGGGCAAAGTGATTGGGAAATGACGAGAAGTATTCAATTGCCTTTTCTTATACGAGATCCTCAAGAAATCGATGTCTTCGAAGTGAAAGAAAGTATCCCGAACTTTATTACGAGCAAATCTGTGACTGCCCCTATTCTTGAAATTGATACTGTACAACCTGACTCACGACTGATGGGAAAACTTGCGATTATTCCTTCAGCCGACCCTGGTTATGACTGGGTCTTTCGTCATCAAATTGCTGGGTTGATTACTCAATTTGGAGGAGCAGCGTCACATATGGCTATTCGCGCAGCAGAATTTGGAATTCCTGCAGCTATCGGATGTGGCGAACTAATTTATCAGCGAATTGTACATGCACGTATGGTCCTGTTGGACTGTGGCGCACAACAAGTACGAGTAATTCGGTGACGATAAAGATTGCCATAAGCATGAGAGAGGTTGAAAGTCCAAACTATCCAGAGCAGCGTGACGCAATTAGTCATGATTGGATGAAGTATTTTTCTCACTTCGACGTTCTTCCTTTTTTGATTCCAAACTCGTTCAGTCAAACCCAAGTATTGCTCAATGAGATTCAACCTGATGTCGTTTTCTTGACAAATGGCGAAGATATATCAGGAAATCAAAATCCTACAAACCTGACAGGCGATTGCCTTACGTGTCTTCGTGACTCTGTAGAGGTGAAGTTACTTGATTATGCTGTTGCTAGAAAAATCCCGGTACTTGGTGTGTGTCGAGGGTTGCAGTTTCTTCAAGTATATTTCGGTGGGGAACCTCCTTCGTTGCTTGATGATTCCCATGATTCATTTGAAAGACATGTGAGCCAGGTCCATACGGTGAAAACGTTCGAATCTTTTCGACGCATTGTTCAGGCAGATGACTTCCAAGTGAACTCGTTTCATCGCTATGGTGTGAAATCTTACGAACTCGCACCGGGACTAGAGCCATGTGCCGTGTCCGATGATGGCGTTGTCGAAGCCTTGTGCCATACTGATCTGCCAATTTTGGCAATTCAATGGCATCCTGAACGTCCAAATCCAGCATCGAGACAAGATCAGCGAATCATGCATCATGTATTGAAATCTGCTGTGTCGGTGACTCAGTGAAGCGGCTTATTGTGCTGGCTGCCGGAACTGGAAGTCGTCTCGGTACCTTGACGGACTCCAAGCCTAAGTGTCTCCAAACCATTTCAGGAAAGTCTATCTTAGATTGGCAAATTGATGTGGCACGATCTCAAGGAATGGAAGAGATTGTTGTGGTGCGGGGGCATCTTGCTCAACATATCAGAGTTGAAGGCGTGAAGTATGTTGAGAATCTTGAGTATGCAGCGTCGAATATGCTTTACAGTTTGTGGTGTGCACGAGCACACCTTATGGGTGAGGTTATTGTGTCGTACGGTGACATTATTTTTTCCCCACAAGTGTTTAAATCCATATCTGAGGCAGAGGAAGATATGGCTATTGCAATCGATCTCCAGTGGTTTTCCTACTGGAGACAACGATTTTCCGATGTACTGTCAGATGCTGAAAGCATGGAGTTGGGTGAGGATGGTCGAATTGTCAGTTTAGGGGAAAAGACTCGAGACCTTAGTCGAGTGCAAGGCCAATATATTGGCCTGATGAAGTTTTCTGCATCTGGGAGCGAAAGCATTTGTACTTACTTAGAAAAAGAGTCGAGTACGATGCAATCTGTAGTGTATGGAGCTGCTGAATGTTCATTGAAAGAAGCCTATATGACAGACTTCCTTCAACACTTAATCAACAATGGGCATCGATTGACGCCCGTTTTTATAGAAGGAGGATGGTTAGAAATTGATCATGCGAGTGATCTCGATTTAGCCAATGAGCTGGTACATATGGAAGGAGGGCAGTTTGTCATCACTCGATGAACGATTTATTACTTCACTCAGTTCTCGTAAAAAGGGTGTCGTCGTTCGGATTACTGGGCTTTCGGGTGCTGGTAAAACGTCGATTGCACAAGCACTCTTCGAATACTGGAAAACTCAGAGCCCTAATGTGGTCCTCATTGATGGCGATCGATTTCGAGAATGTATAGGAGACGAACTTGGACATTCCAAAGAAGAGCGCCTTATCAATGCTTTTCGTATTGCGCGGTTTGCTAAGTTTCTAAGTGATCAGGGGATTCACGTTATTTGCGCAACGATTTCGTTATTTCGGGAATGTGAAGAATGGTATTGGGAAAATCTATCCGATTATTATGAAGTGTTCTTGGATGTTTCACTTAACGTACTGCGATTGCGTGATCCTCATGGTCTCTATGCACGTGCTGAAAAGGGACTTGAAAAAAATGTAGTTGGAATTGACCTTCCATTCGATCGACCTCTTCGCCCACATCTTGCTTTAGGTAATGATGAAAATATTTTTCCAATTCAAGATTTTCTAGTTCAGATCATCGAAGGTATTTCTAACAGGGTAGCTTGTGACATCGAGGTAAGCCAATCATAATAGAAAGAGGAAGTGTTGTGTGCTCTTCTGAATGATACTCTGGAGGAATTCGTAATATGCTAGCAGCGGACTTTACTGAACTTGCGACCCATTATGCTCAAAACAGGCCAGATTATTCTAGCGCTGTACTAAATGCATTACTTAAGTATACGGATGCAACACGTCCAGGTTTTCACGTTGTCGATGTTGGTGCTGGAACGGGAATATGGACAAGAATGTTAGCAGATCGAGGATTGCCATGTACTGCCATTGAACCAAATGATGCAATGAGATTTGAAGGAATCAGACTTAGTCAGGATAGAGATATTACATGGGGGTCGGGCTCTGCTGAAGTCACAGGTCTGGAATCAAACAGTGTCGATTGGGTAACCATGGCTTCTTCTTTTCATTGGGCGACCTTCCCTGATGCACTTTATGAATTTTCTCGAATTTTACGTCCAGGAGGATATCTCACCATATTGTGGAATCCTCGCGATATTCAAGGGCATCCTTTGCATGAGGAAATAGAAGAAATTGTCTATAAAAGAATACCAACCTTAAAGAGAGTATCTTCTGGGTCATCGAAGCACGCGCGTGATTATTATTCAGAGTTAACGTCTACGGGACATTTTGATAACGCCATATTCTTTGAGGGGAAGCATACGATAGTCATGTCACATGAACGATATTTGGGAGCATGGAAATCCGTTTATGACATTCAACAACAAGCAGGAGAGGAGTTATTCTCTAAAATTCTATCCGATATAAAAGAAGCAATTACTAAACTTCGACAAGTAGAGGTGCCGTATAAAACACGAGCATGGACAGTTCAAAAAAAATGAAAACTCGTCCAAGTGAAAATGACTATTCTCTATTTCGTATGAGGGTATTCTAGGGTGCAAACAGCCTTTTGCATTTCTCCAGCGTTTCGATGCGGCACTGGGTGGCTGCATAACTGTCTGTTGGAATTAGGGATACGAGTTGACGGATGTGACGGAGAATGGTGGCAATCTGAAGCTGGTGAACTGGTTGTTCATAAATCCATGTTGAAAGACTTTATGCAACGTCTTCCAATTGTTTCAAGAAAAAAACGATTTTCATTTCGTTCAGATTTTCAAGTGATTATGGGGCATATGTACCCTCCACGGCAAATCTTGCCTCCGGCTCAGGTGGTGCTCATGGTACGAGATCCACGTGATGCGTTGCTTTCTGATTATCGACATTATGTGTATCAAGCAGAAAGCCAAGGTGTAAAGAAGAAAACATTTGACGAATTTATATGTATGTCGTCCAATCAAGCGTTTACCGTTAATCTCTTGAATGGCATCGATGAATACTGCGTCTACTATAAATATTGGCTCAGCCAGCCAAATGTAAAAGTCATACGATTTGAAGATTACAAGGTCGACCCATTGTCGACCCTTCAAGCAATCATCGACTATCTTGGCTTATCTTATGAATTGACTGAGTTGGAAGCTGCAGTAGAAAACTCGAGCTTTGAAAAAGCAAAAACGATTGAACAGAGTGTTTTTGTCGATCGAAAAGAGAAGCCTGGAACCTATCTCCATCACCGTGCTGGAAAAGTTGGAGAATATTTGGATGCGGCAGACGATGAAAAAGAGATCATTCAGTACATTGAAACTCAAACATCTGATTTGTTGATATCTTTAGGCTATTCAGTGAAGGATGTTCCAAAAGTCGCGAAGTATAAACACACTAGTCGACCTATTACAACAATAGATGAATTATGCCTTCAAAATGTTTTGTCCACCACCACTCTAATTGATCCGTTTTGGTTTCAGCAGCATGAAGAGGCTATTCATCCAACCGTTCTGAAAACGATTCCTGGTGGATGGGGGGACGATCCGCATGGCGTGAGTATTGCGAATTTGATTACTCGATCAGAACTGAACGTCTATAAGTGTATCTTAGAAAATTTATCAACTCAATTTACCTATGCATTGTGGGGTCACAATGTTCTAAACGAAGTAGATCCGTTTCCTAGATATATTGTCTATAAGCAACGAATGATTGGAATGTTTCTTTACACGTTGACTGTCCTAGGAATAAGGAAAAACCAATTTTGTTGGGTTGGTGATCGTGATAATACTTTTGGAGGATTAGAGGTTAGACAAGCAAATGATCTAACCCTAGGCGAGCGAGTTCATCTAATCTTTGATCGTAGATACATCCCGATCATTCAACGTTTAGGGTTCCGATATATGCTCTTTGAACAATTGATAAATGTTTTTTATCACGTTTTTGAGGACAATATAGAAAAATACGTGATGACTCACAGGTTACGAGTAGATGATTATCCTCCGGAGATCGAGTTTTGTTAGATAAGTCGATCTAGCAAATATATTTATAAGGAACAATGTGAACGTTAAAGATCTTTCAATATCTTGGTGGCGAACCAAACTAGATGCTTCAAGTTTATACTATCTCCAACGTTGTCTAGAAAATGAATGGATTAGCCAGGGATACGTCACTGAAGAGTTTGAGGCGCACATGGCACAAAGTCTCGATGTGCCATATGCTGTGGCAACAACAAGTGGGAGTATGGCGCTTCTCATGGCCTTAATGGCATATGGTATTGGGGAAGGGGATGAGATCATTGTTCCAAACCGGACGTTTATTGCAACAGCCCATGCAGGAGTTTTATTAGGGGCTCGGGTTGTTCTAGTTGATGTAGCACAAGAGTTACCATTGTTAGATATTTCCAAAATTAAAGAGAAAATTACGAAAAAGACTAAAGCCATTATGCCCGTTCATTTGAACGGAAGAGCTGTTTGTATGAATGAGCTACGCGCAATTGCAAGTGAGTATGGATTATGTATCATTGAGGATTGCTGCCAAGCGTTGTTTTCTAAATACAACGACAGAAGCATCGGTTGTGAGGCTGATGCGGCCTGTTTCTCTTTTGGTATGACAAAGTTATTGGCCATAGGGCAAGGGGGGCTCGTCGTCACAAAACACAGAGAGATATATGAAAAACTTTTGCTGCTCCGTAATCATGGTGTAAATGATACATTTGATGGAACCTATTCTCAGCTAGGGTTTAATTTTAAATTTACTGATATTCAAGCAAGTTTGGGTCTCGCACAGCTGTCTACGATACATCAAAAAATTAATAACCTAGTGAAGGTGTATGCGCGGTACGTGGAACATCTCGAACATCTCTCATGTATTCAGATAATTCCAGTGAATGTAACTTGGGGGGAAGTGCCTCTCTATATTGAAGCCAAGACGCCGGAGCGAGACAAGCTCTTATCATTCTTGACGCTTCATGGGGTTCAAGCTCGACCGTTCCTTCCAGATCTTGATCAATCTCCACATTTAGGGAATAACGGAAGTTTTCCAAATGCTCGATCATTTTCTCGAGAAGGAATCTATTTGCCGGGCGGGCCAGAACGTAATGTTGAAGAGATCGATTATGTCGCGAGCCTCTTGCGAGAATATCAGTTGAATCTATGAAATTTATTGTGATTGGGACAACCGAATTTACTGGTCGGATCGCCGAAGGTATACGTGGAGGCGGTCATGATATCTGTGCGGTATTTTCAATGCCCTCCAAGTACAGGCCGGATAATTCTGATGATCTCAAACAGGTTTCTCAAACTTATGGATGTGCATATCATGAGGTTATCGATATTAATGGTGAGGAGTCGGTAGCATTACTTAAAACCTACAAGCCAGACTACATCTTTTCTTCGTGGCCAAAAATCTTAAAGAAAGATGTGTTGCAAACTCCTAAACATTGTTGTATTGGAACCCATCCAACACAACTTCCTTTCAATCGTGGTCGGCATCCACTTCATTGGCTTCTGGATCTTGGTATTTCAAAGACATGTCTGAGTTTTTTTAAGATGATTGAAGAAATCGATGGCGGAGACATTTTTCTCCAAGTACCTCTTTCAATTAAGTCAGAGGATACGATTGCTGATCTTACACGTCGAGTCAATGACGCCGCATTTTCTGGAGCCAAAACTATAGGTGATCAATTGACTTCTTCTAATTCCTTGTCGGCCATTCAGCAGAATGACGTTATGGCGAACTATTGGAGGAAAAGAACTCAACATGATGTTACGTTAGATTTACGAATGTCATCGGAAGCCATTATCAGAATAGTGCGCTCATACGCTCCTCCATTTCCTTGTGCAAATCTACTGTTTAAGAGTCATGTGTTGAAAATACATGAAGCGATTATTTCATCTGAGAAAATTGCTTTAGATGAGTGTGAAAGAATAGAGCCAGGAAAGATTGTAAAGATTGAAGACACTCTGATTCGGGTTAAGACATTTGATGAAATTCTTGATCTCCGAAGCTATTCTTCAATTCCAGCGGAACTTTGCAAGGCCAAATATATTCACCCACCTTCAAAATATATATTGGATTATCACGAAGATTTTCAGGCACGACTTGCATAACATCTAAGAGGACTAAGTTCTTAGACGTTTGGCCAGCTGAGTCAGTAAAATGTAATTTAGGCAATCAATATTAATTGAAAAACGCGATTTGCTATGAATAGCCAATTATGAAATTTCATTTTATCCTTCCACTTTGGGGTCAGGCACACACTGATCTATTCTTAAGTGTGTGTTTGCCAAGTCAATTAACTCACGGAAATTTAGGATCTTTTCTGGGATCTGGAGATCTATATAGAATTTTTACGACGACTGAAGATGCGGTCGTGATACAAAGTTCCCCTATCTTTCAAAAATTAAGCGAATTCATCCAACCAGAAATCTATATCATTGATGACATCATCAAAGATTTACAAGCAGGGAAAATTAATAAATATGATGTGATGACCTGTTGTCATAGTATTGGAGTTGAAGGTGCTGCTGCTGATGAAATCGCATTAATTTTTTTATGGGCTGATGTCATGTTTTCGGAAAATTCTTTGAGGAATCTCAGAGATATTGCTTTGTCTGGAAAGCGTCTTGTACTGATTGGCGGGTATCGTCTCGACGCAGAGACTTTTAGAGAAGAATTGTTGCAGAAATATTATTGTGACAAGGATCTTAACATTTCAATCTCCTCTCGAGAATTAGTAGGTTTATCGTTGCAGCATGTTCATTCACAATCAACAATCCTTTTCTGGAATTCTCAACATTTCCATTCTTGCCCTGCTTACCTCTATTGGAATGCCCCAAACGGTATTCTAGAAAGAGGATTTCATCTTGCCCCTCTTCTTATAAATCCAAGTAGAAGGGAACAGAAACTCATCCCTGATTCTGGCATTGGCATTGATGGTTACGATTATATGTTTAGAGCAGTTCCTGATCCTGCAGATATTTATATTGTGAATGACTCTGACATTATTTGTCCTGCAAACCCTTCATTAGATGGACCAGCTGGTAATCATCATAGAAGGGCGAGTATATTTGCTGTTGCTGATTGGGCAAAGAAGAATTGTTATCCGTACCATTTGGAGTGTTTTCGCTCGCCCATTCGCTTTCATAGCACAGAACTAAATGATGACTGGGAACGTGCTGAAGAAGAGGCTGAGGAAATTGCAACGACCATATTGAAGTTAGTTGATTTACACCAGACCTCGTTTATCTTTCAAAAAGAACTAAACGAGCAAAAGGTTCGAGATGAAGCTGTTCAGAATGCGATTGTCCAATTACGGGTCGAGGACGCATTAATGCACACGGCTCTGGGTTTGGAATATTGTAAATCTGATCGGCTCAAGGAAGCGGAAGAGGTCTGGCTCAAAGCCATCGCCCTTGATCCCCGACAAAAGAGCGCCCATGCCCTTTTAGGGCAGTACTATATGAATAGAGGTGAATTAGAGTCTGCCTTTACGCATCTAAAGACAGTCGTTTATCTGAAGCCGGACGATATTAATGGGTGGAAAACTTTAGTAGAGTTGTATGACAAACTTGGGCTTGATGAATTAGTAACAGACTGTAGTAATGTCATACGACAATTACAAACTCGAACAGGCCTGGCCATTAGCTAAATCGTCCACCCATGTACCGAGAAATATGCAAACCCTCTCATTAGATTCATCAGATAGTTGCGAAAAACCATATCCAAACGGTATTTCTTCAGATGCTATTTCACTGTCGTCTATTGAAGATTGGTTTGTACAGGGAAACTACACGTCAGTCGCGATGGCTGGCGTGTCTGACCTATGGCAGACCTACGCGGCGTACGGGTTAATTGGGAAAACTGATGCAGCGATTGAAGGTTTGCAGCGATTTACTCATGCCGATGCTCGGTTTTATTTAGCCACGGCCTATTGGATTGGGGGGCAAGATCAGCAAGCCATTTCTATTTTGCAGAATTTGGACAACGCTTTCGCCAAAAATCTATTACGGCTCATTCTGAAACCTTGCATCGAAGTTCTTGGACAACTTATGTGGAGGAGAGGAGGGTCGCAGGATCTAGTATCCGGAGCCTTGGCAGACAGTAAGTTTCTCATACGGAACTTAAGTTTTCATCCTGAGGATACCCCGTATGGTCCGTATGAGGATGTTCACTCGTTGTATGATCAGCAAAATTCCCCTGATTTTTATATCTGTCAGATGGCGGAATGGCATGTGATACCGCCGAATATTCAGGAGTTGCCATGCCCTATCTTTGGGCAGTCTGCAGATTATGATCTTCATATACAGGCCGTGTATCCCTGGCTTTGTATGTTTGACGAAATGTTGGTGACAGATGGGACGGAATGGCAAGACATTAAGCAGCTTGTTTCTGTGCCTGTTTCGACGTTTCCGAAATCATTCGGTCTTCCAGACTCTCTTCCCCCCCCACCGATTGATGGCAGAGCACTCGATGTATTTTGGTCAGGGACGATCACTCATCCCTATCATCCCGATAAAGCACGTCTTATTCAGTCTGTGTTCAATACACCGGGTATAAAGACGCTTATGGTAAACGGCTTTCTACCAAAGGCAGAGTATTTTACGATGCTGGGAAAAACGAAGGCCGTGTTTACCTTTTATCGACATTCTGGAGGAATGGTCACAAGAGGACTGGAAGCACTAGCGATGGGATGTGGTCTTGTCGTTCAAAAAAACAGTGTACTGAAATTGTTTGCCGGAGAAGAGCATGGTGTACTGACATATGAAAATGCAGAGGAATTGTCAAAGGCTATTAATCGAATCGTGGCGGCTTGGCCGGACTTTGAACAGAGGGCACAGTCTGGTGCTCAGCATATACGTAATGAATTTGGATTGCCTAAAGTGGCTTCCCAATATCTTCGCTTTCTTACAGTTCTTGCAGCAAAACCTCGTCCACTGCGAACAACAATGAGGTCAAGACACCAACCTAATCAAAAGCGGAGTGTGTTGTGTAAGGGGGCATTGCCTGATATTCATCAACGGCGATATGAGCTCATGGAAGGTAATATTGATCATTGGATTCCTCAGTTACGTCAAGCTAGTACAGTTCATTCTTTTATCGATATGGCTCGTGAGTTAGTGTTGTGGGGATTTTCTATTTCTGATGTATCTGAGTATGAGTCTTTTTTCCGTCAAGCATTTGATCTGTATCGGCTTGGGCTAAAACGCTTTCCGGACTCACTCGTGTTGAGAGTCAATTTTATTCGTGTGGCGCTATACTTTGGAGGGGAAACAGAAGTCTCTGATGCACTGAAGCTCGCCGAGGAAACGGTCTTGTGTGAGCAGTCAAGCTGGGTTGTTGATCCTTTGGAAGATGTATTATTCTATTATTCTGGTGATTCTTTCCATTATTGCCAATGTTCTGTTTTTTTGGA
>JBMYWX010000046.1:8349-15235 GCA_049607825.1 Nitrospirales bacterium | reverse complement strand
GGCGGTGTTTGAAGAGTTTGTTAATCCTCCATTGGCCCATTATGCACATAACCAACGCGCCATAGCCTTGTCAGACTCCCAAACCCTTTTGAGTGATCATGGGTTTTGGTTCCATGATGCCTCAAGATTTATTAAAGTCGGAGGGCTTCGATTTGGCACACTTCCTGAAAATATAGATGTCTATCAGTTTAATGAGAATGGCGAGTTACAGACGTTCATTCATGCGCTCACAGCAGATATCGTCAACCCCAATCAATGGATATTAAAAGGTGTTGAACAGAAAATCATTGATCATCGAGGAGTAACCTCTGAACATCATGAGCAACTGACTTGGAATTCATTTCTCAGCACTCACCAAGTCGGTATTTTAGCAACCCCACCAGAAATGTTTTCCCCCTCACAACTCTATTCGTATATACGATACCTACGGGAGACAGGACAACATTCGAATCGGTATGAGCTCGTCTTTTGGCAAAGGATCGCTATGCCCTTTACGTCAGGAGCCATGGTACTCCTCGCCATCCCCTTTATATTTGGGCCACTACGATCAGCATCAATCGGAAAACGAATTCTGATTGGTTCTGGCATCGCCATCGCATTTTACTTCCTGAATCAAATTCTGAGTCAAATGGGGCTGCTTTTTGAATTGAACCCAATCCTTACGACCTTTGCTCCAATTCTCATTATCGTGGCAATAGCACTAAGTTTATGGAAGAAACACGTATAAGAGGGGTAAACTGCACTAAACTACTTGGTGAAAAGAAACTCTTCCTACTCTCATGGAAAGGATTAGACGACACAAGGCTGAGTGGAGGAAAGAGACTGTTCCTGCTCAAGAAAAAATTGACGCTCTTCTAAAGAATAGGCATAGACCTCCACACGTAAGTCCCAGATGCCTTGATGTTCAGTCGCATGATAGAGATGGTAACGAGCCCGACGATCAGCACTCGCCCCTACAGCTGAGGCAGAAGGCACTCCGACAACAGGGATGGCCTGAGTCGGAGTCACTAGCGAAGTCATGATTGAACGATGGGCATGGCCATGAAGAACTAATTCCGCGCCACATCGAGAAAGAATGGATTGCAGATCTTTGGCATTGGTCAGAGATTTTCGCCACCTGACCATTCCAGTCAATGGTGGATGGTGGATCAGCACCACTCGACATAATTGTTGACGACCAAGTTCGAACAAAATCTCTTCAAGTTTTGATAATTGCGCTTCATCTAAACTACCAGTCGCTAAAAATGGATACGTCGGATGCGCACTCGACAGACCGATAAACGCCACATTCCCTCGTATTCGTACACTAGGAAACGCGTTCGAACAACGACCTCCGTCACCATGCTGGAATTGCCCTCCATTATCAGAAAGCATGTAAGGTGCCCAGAGTGCAAGCGTCTGGTCCCACTCCGTCGCCACATAGGTCTCATGATTTCCTGGAATTACCGTGATGCCTGATGCTGGCCCTAAACCTGCCAGCCATTGTTTCGCTTCCAGAAACTCCATGGGAAGTCCCAGATGAGTCAAGTCTCCGGTAATCACAATATGGTCTGGACTTTTTCTGTGCAGGTCTTCAACCAAATGTTCCAAGATTTCGGGGCGATGTTCCGTTCGTCGATGCATACGCCAAGAGAAATAACCCAATATGCGTTTATTCAACAAATCGCCAACTGCCACATCTTCCAGTGTAGTTAAGTGAGGATCTGACAGCTGGGCAAATGTAAAGTCACTCATATGACTAACAGACCTTCCACTCTGAAACAGAACATTCGGGATACTTCAGCCTTTACCGGATGCACTCTAGTAGTATACGATCTCGCGTCCGTAATTCCCACAACATCTTTTTGATGCAGGATCTGGAATTGATCTTAACAGCTATACATTAGCTCAGTCACAAGGTTTACATTCATCTAATGCCACAATACGTCTATATTGTTAACAAAGCCCCCTTTTTACTTTGGGGGTTGTCCTCCCGAGAACGATTGCAGAGGATGATCAAACGCGCAGGGAACCTACCCGTTCTTGAAAACCTAGCTACCCTGCCTGCTGACTCGTCAGTCCTCATGCTTCGTGGAGACTTTCTCTATGACGAGCGGATTATTAAGCGGTTAACTCACGAGGAAAATGTGCTACTTCAGACCACGGTCAAACAAGATACCATTCCGGTAGCTGCGGTTGTTGGATCCCAATATGCGCCCCAAACACAATCCTTGCTGTCTAAACAACCCTCGACAGAGACTATTCCGAACATACAAACAGTTCATTTAATAGACTGGGCAGCAGGCTTCCAAGAACAACTTCGAAAATTTGAACCACCCTATGTGTTACCAATTACCGAAGACAGGCAAGATGCTTTTGAAGAACACCTCTATTCTGGGTCGTATAAAGGAGTCACCGACTTGATCACCAAGTGGGCATGGCCGATACCCGCAAAGTGGGCAGTCCATTTATGCGTAAAACTTGGCATAACCCCCAATATGGTTACCGCCTTCGGTGTCTGTCTCACAGTAATTGCAGGAATAAGCTTTATGAGTGGACAATTTGTAGTCGGCCTTGTTGCAGGTTGGCTCATGACCTTTCTCGACACCGTCGATGGGAAACTGGCTCGGGTCACCGTAACATCCAGTAAATTTGGGCATGTTCTGGACCACGGGACCGACATTATTCACCCACCTCTCTGGTATATCGCATGGGGCTTAGGATTAGCTGCATTTACACCATTGGCACCATGGCTTTCTCTTCACACCATCTTTGGAATTATTTTGCTTGGATATATTTTGGGTCGGCTGTGCGAAGGTCTGTTTCAATTATGCCTCGGCCAATTTGGCATGTTTTGCTGGCGTCCGTTTGACTCCTTCAATAGATTGATCACGGCACGACGGAATCCCAACCTTATATTGCTCACGGCGTCTCTCTGTATTGGTCATCCAGATTGGGGATTACTCGCTGTGACAGCCTGGACCGTACTTTCAACCCTCCTTTTACTTCTCAGGCTATGTCTTGCATTTGGGGTTCGCATCATCTCTGGCCAACCTCTTCGTCCGTGGCTTGCCGATATTGGCACTGTAATAGACCATGAGTCGTTGGCAGCCAAAACATTTACTCGTCCACCACTCACGACTAGCATTCAATCAACAGATTGACTCTGCTATCATCAAATAACACACGAAGTCTTAACGCAGTCTCATAACTCACAGGACAACAAGACCTTTGTCTGAACCAGTACATCGCGCAGGCATCTTATCGAACCCCCTCAGTGGGCGAAACAAAAAGAGTTCGTCTTCGATCAAGCATGTCTTGGAAACCCATTCCACCATTCCACAATATGAAGTGGAGACTCTCAAAGAAATTGACGAAGCTGTCTCAGGATTGGCTCAACAACAGGTGACAGTAATTGTGATTAATGGTGGCGATGGCACTGTACAAGCCGTCCTGACAAGCTTACTCCATCACCAACCGTTTAAGACTCTCCCTTTGGTTGCTATCCTTCCTTCCGGCACGTCAAATCTCAATGCAGGCGATGTTGGGCTCAAAGGAAATAGACCAGCCGCACTGCAACAATTGATAGAATGGACACACGGACAAGGTCAAGATCCAAGCATTCTTCAACGCCATATCTTGCGGGTGCAACGCGTCCCTCAGGAAGACCCTATTTATGGAATGGTTTTCGGGGCAGGAGCCATTTATCAAGGAGCGCAGGTTGGGTGGAAGACCAAACAATCAGTCGGAAAGCTAGGAGAAGTCGGAGCAACATTGATTATCGGTCGTTTTATTCTCTCCCTTCTCTCAAGTCCTAACAGTCACATTACACCAATCCAGGCAACTGTGCGCCTGAACGACCACTCATCAATTCAAACTGAGTTCTTGACCATCCTTACCACGACATTAGAACGACTTTTTCTGGGACTTCGTCCCTACTGGGGAACAGAGGCAGCCCCGCTACACTACACAGCCGTGAAGAGAAAACCCAAGCATATGCTACGGACACTACCCTCTCTCCTCTTCGGAAAGCCCCACAAATACGGAACACCAGAACATGGGTATGACAGTCACAACGTCAGAAAGATTGAATTAGACCTCCATGATGGATTTACGGTAGATGGCGAAGATTACAAGCCCGACCCTCGACAAGGGCCAGTCTGTATCACTGACGGTGGACAAGTGTCATTCATTCAATTTTGAGGATTGTACCAGTGCCGGTTCCTCCCGACCTTCTCACTCTCACACACTACCTTGATGGGGAAGACATTCCAGACTCCATCCATGAATTGTGCGAATCACTCCTACATCTCTATCCCAAAGGGATTCAAGCCATCTTATTTTACGGATCTTGCCTGCGATCGGACTCAGACGTTGACGGCATTGTGGACTTGTATGTGATTGTTGATCGCTATGGGTCAATCTATAAAAATTCATGGCTAACTATTGCCAATACACTACTTCCCCCAAACGTATTCTACCTTGAAATCCCATATCAGAAACGAACTATACGGGCAAAGTACGCAATCCTGTCAATTAAAGATTTTGAACGAAGCACATCAAAACAATGGTTTCATTCATATTTTTGGGCACGTTTCGCACAACCAACTAAAGTCGTATTTGCGAAAACACCAGTCATACAAAAAAAAGTTTATGCAGCCTTGGCTCAAGCTATTCTGACATTCACCATGCGAACCATCTACCACATACCCAACCCATTCGATGCGTTAGGGATGTGGAAGGCAGGCCTATCACTCACGTATCAAGCTGAACTCCGCACAGAACGATCTGGACGCATAGAACAACTCCTTACCGCTGCCCCTGACTACTACCAGCAAACTGGAGACATCGCAATTGCCAATTTATCAATACCCATTGTGCGCTCGAAGCCAGATGAACCAGAGCACTACACGACAGAACATGATTCGTTCAATCGGCGACTCAGTCAAGGGGCTTGGATACTTCGTCGACTACAAGGCAAGCTCTTGTCGGTCCTTCGACTACTTAAAGGGTTTTTCACATTTCAAGGAGGGGTGGCCTATATTCTCTGGAAGATCGAGCGCCATTCAGGAGTAAAAATTACGCTGACTCCATGGCAACAACGGCACCCCCTGTTATCTTGTCCCACCGTCCTTTGGCAGCTTTACCACAAAGGTGCATTCCGTTAAGAGACTCCAAGTCTGACCTACTTAGATGACTCTGGTCTCTGTTTGCGGTAATCAGGCAGAAAGCGTTAACACAGCCTCATTTCAATTTGTTAATATTTTGAAGTTCCCCGAAGTAGCTATGGCTTACTCAACAAACACCAAGACTTTACCGAGAGCATGATATTCGTTAGTATGTGGTCTCTCAACCTGATTGCTTCTTAATCAACAAATACCCAAATCCATCAATCTGACAGTTCAACATCGCTAAGCAAGGAATGATCCTGAATGTCGTTGTATGTTCACATTATTGGTGAGTCTACTCAGCAGTTGTGGGGACTTACATCGCGTGAGCGATTACTCCGTATGCTGAAGGGTCTCGCAATAGATCAGGCAATCGACGATTTTTCTCTGTTGCCTTCTGACTCCACAGTCTTACTAATTCATAGTGACTACATTTACGATGTCCGTGTATTGAATAGCCTTCTCGAAGATAAGAACGTGGCCTTTCAACTTTCAGTAGGAGGAAATAGTTTACTGATCGCCGCTCATGTACAAGCCAGTCTCGCTCAACCAAGTCTAACGGCACTTCAAGAGGGTACTCTTGATGAGTCTCTACCACTTACTATCGTTGGATTACAAACACTCACAAATACCTTTCAAAAAAAATTGCGCAAGGTTGAGCCCCCGTACGTGTTCCCCATCACTCGTGACAACCACGAGGCCCTTGAAGAACATCTCTATTCTGGATCCTACAAAGGTATCACAGATCTCATCACCAAATGGGCCTGGCCCATACCGGCTAAATGGGCCACTCGCATCTGCGCGCACTCAGGGATCCAACCCAATCATGTCACATTTCTCGGACTCATCCTCACCATCATTGCTGGCGTCTGCTTTTCCAAACAACACTACCTCATCGGTCTTCTCGCCGGCTGGGGTATGACCTTCCTCGACACCGTGGATGGCAAGTTAGCCCGCGTGACTGTTACCTCCACAAAATTTGGAGATATCTTCGATCACGGCATAGACCTCATCCACCCTCCCCTCTGGTATCTCGCCTGGGGCATTGGGTTGACGACTTTTGAGACCAGCACCTCGTGGCCTTGGTCACTTAATGTGACGATTTGGGCAATCTTTATTGGATATGTGGTGGGACGATTAATTGAAGGAGCATTTCAACAATGGGTTGGAAGATTTGGCATATATTGTTGGAAGCCAGTGGATTCCTATTTTCGATTGATTACGGCCAGACGGAATCCTAACCTGATCCTCCTGTCCGGAAGCTACATCATTGGACGCCCGGACTGGGGCTTGATAGGTGTCGCATTTTGGACAGTGGCGTCGACGCTCATTCTTTTCATTCGATTTGTCATGGCCCTGGGCATAAAGAAAATGTACGGGGAAGTGAGCCCATGGCTTGCAAGTATTGGTACCAGCATCGATCGAGAATCGTTCACCGCAAGGCTTTTTACCCGTCCTCCCTTCACGAAAGTCATGCAATCCAAGGACTGATTATTTGACCCCCTCAACATATAAACTTTCACAAGCCCTTGCAGGTTGATCTATACATAACTCCTCTTGTAACGACTCGCCAAATGTTTTTTTGACTGTCCTTGAAAATCCATATCTATCCAATAAAAATTTAAGTGTATCAAAGTCATATGCGTATTTATGTTCATCGCCTTGCCTAAAAACAAGATTGATCAGTTCCATTTTCACATTTAATTTCTTTCCAATAGTCATATTTTTGAACTAATGAG
>JBMYWX010000046.1:0-8339 GCA_049607825.1 Nitrospirales bacterium | reverse complement strand
TTTATCTTACATTTATAACAGGAATCTCGATGGTCTGATTCTAGTGGCCTAATCTTGCTGAGTTCTTCCCATCCGTCAGTACAATACGCCTGCATATACAACTCTATATCTGGAACGATAACTCTAAAAACACCTCCAGGCTTCAACACCCGATGACATTCACTCAGAAACCAAGGAACCTCTTCGGTATAGTCAAGATGTTCAAAAAAGTGTTCACTGAAAATACCTCGTACTGAATTATCAGGAAATGGAAGGCTCTTGCGACAATCATAGACACAATTAATTCCCTCGTATGGATGTGTATCTACGTTGATCCACCCCGGCTTTCCTTTAGGACCCGCTCCTAGGTTCACCAGCAAATCCTCCGCATGTTCAAACTGTTTTCGAGCATTTAAACTTTTTAGTCGTACCCATGCTAAATGCAATTCATTTCTCAATGGGTGAAAAACATGCGCAGGGACAACTTTATAAATTAGCTTCCGCTTCAAACTCCATGGATGAGCCACGACTTTGCCGTAATTAGGAAATATATCAAGGTGCTGAACATCTTGCTTCATTTGACCTCTCCTTTGACCGCTCCTTTAATGTTCATTAAGCAAGCGGTTGCACTGCGTAATCATAAAGATGAATGAATTGATAAATACCTAGAAAAATCATTTAATATAAATATGCGAGTAATTCTTAAAGGATTTTGTTATGAGATTAAAATGGACAGGGGCTGGGTATGAATGAGTTGTGCTCGGTCAAATCTCAGATTTTCGTAGCTTCACTGGTGTTAACATGCGAGATTGCGCCCACTAAATAGTAAGGAGCCTATCAGCATGAATACCTCCATAGAATTTTGTGCACAATACGAATGACCATAGTAAACGCAGCATGCATACCCTTTTGTCAAAATAAAGACGAATACTGAGATATGAGCCAGCAAACTCTATTCCAAGTATTGTTAACTTTAGAATTTCCATGCTAGTAAAAGACAATCCCATTGAATTTATTCATATATCATGAAATGAAATATCTATAGGTTAAAAGAATGAATATATTTACTTAATTATTTTTGATGAATGGCCTTGGATACAAAAGAATGTATTTAGTAGGATCTGTCCTACAGAATGTGATAGTAATTTTCACCAATTCCCACCTGGGAGCAAGAAAGAACAATTAAAAAAGTGAGAAGCAGTCTCGCTCGTAGTATCTTGCCCTAGCAACATGCAGTCCTGTCAGAAAGATATTTCTTAGGAACATTGGAATTTTCTCTCAAATGTCAGCATTATTGTGGGGCAGATCATCGTTAGAGAGCCCATGCATGCTCCCAATCCAAATCTGTTTCAGTCTTATAATAGAACAGTGCTTGATTGCCCTACCCGAAAGACAAAAATGGCTTATATTATTCAGACGAATGGGGGGGAAGTAATAAAGTGGCGCCCACCTTACCGAAAAGATGAGCGCTTTTCCAAGCAACTGAGGACGTATTCTCGACCTATCGACTACACATCATAATACATGAAAAATTTAGGGGGATGCGGTTGAACCTAGTTTAGTAGTTGGTGCCACCATACTAAACCGACGCGATGGACGGGGACTAAATATCCCATCATCGACTTCATAACAGCTGGATGGAGAGAATTATACGAGTTTTGGGGGTCAAGGGAGATACATTCATGCTCCATTTCAGTCTCACACTCTAATCCCTTACCCTACCAAATCATCAAGTCAACCACACCATAGTCTTCGAGAGCTCCCATCCTGTGGAATTGAAGACTGATAATGTCTCGCTATATGCCGCATAACGATTTGGAAAAATGAGCCTTCGGAGAATTGGCTGCCGTGTACGATCTCCTCACGAATTTTTCTGTTTCATTTCTATCTTAAATACGATCAAGATGTCCTGTGCCCAGGCAATCCTCAAGATTGATGTCTGCAGTACAGCGAACCCGTATGTTATTTAATACCACAGTACCCACAATCTGCATTCGACCTCTCAATATTTGAACATCACAATTATCTAGAACACAAAGATCACGTTCGATCCGAATTCCCAGGTCAGTACCCCCTCGAGTATCAGAAAAGCGAATCACCACATATCCTTTATTTATGGCGTTTTGCAATTCAACATCTTTTGTATCTGATTTTAACTCTAGTTTGACAGGATGATCCCCTGCAGAAAGAAAGTCGACTAATTCGTATTGCTCACCCTTTACTTTATGAGTATCGTTTTCGCGATCACCAGTTTCGAGCATTGCACAATTGGCACTGTTCTGGTCAAGGTTTTCCATGTGCTTCCTGAGGCTTAGGGGCCTCAAATCGGTCCAAATCTTCTTGATATGCTCAAGACAGTCTTTTTTTCTCCCAGTGAATCCGATCTCTTGCCACCCCGACGGAAGGTCGCGATCCACAGGCCAAATCGAATACTGTTCCTCCTGATTCACCACGACCCTAAGGTCTCCATCGTCAAAACCTGCATTCTGACCGCTCATATTTGCTTCTCCCAATTCTCAATCTATTTACCCGAATTATACTCTTCAGATAAAAAGCCCTTTCCCCCTAAGGTCCTGAGCATCCTCAATATTCAACCCATCGACCTAGCACTCTGAAAAAAGGTCTCATTCATCATAGATAAGGGTGAGCATATTGTCATGACAAACTGATTGGCACCTAAGAATCATGGGTCACCGGAAGGAATAGCCATCTTTTCTATCATGCAATTGATGACCATATTTTGAAATCGATGAACCGGTTCTTCAAACTGCGTGCTCATTCTGCCTCCATGGTAGACTTTTGCAGCCATTCCTTTTTGTACTCGTTCGACTGCCGTTTGATCTTCCAAGTTCACTTCATGCCAAAATTCATGAATCATATTGATCCTGTTCTTTGATGATAAATCATGCATAATCGAAGGAGGAGCAAGTATGTCTCCCGTTTCCTCGGTTTCTCCTATCCCATTTGGGTGATACAGCAACGTAAAAATATGATCCGGCATCACGAATAAGCAGAGGTTAGGGAAGACAAGGAAAAAATATGCACTCTCTTTTTCGATTTCGTTTAGCGATTTGTGGGGATCAAGCTGCATGTCCATAGATGTGGGATCTGGAGTCAAAGGCGACGTACACCATCCATTGTACATCCCAGGCCCTTGGCATCGATATTTGTTTTCAAGTTTTGAAAACTTGGCAAGCTTAGGATGGACCCAACGCAAATGATAATTTTCCGTGAAGTTTTCCGCCACAATTTTCCAATTCGCGCTCAATAAGTAGTGTTTTCGAGCTACTAAACCCAGGTCATTGAGAGGGTACCGTTTCAACCGATCAGGCAGGTCACCCAACCATTCCTTCAATCCAATTGGGTGATCGTTGAGATTGACGAATATGAAACATCCCCAAACATCCACGTTGACTGCAAACAAAGGATAATCCCTTTTGTCAAACTGACTTTCTCCATTCGACCCAGATAGGCAGTCCTCCTCAGAGCCTTTCTTGCCATTGCAAAAAGGTGTTGCCAATAACTTCCCATCTAATGAGTATCTCCAAGAATGATAGGGACAACGAATCGAGTCATAGTTTCCATCTTCATCGATTAACGTTGACCCTCTATGTCTACAGACGTTATAGAACCCATGAATCTTACCTGTTTTGTCTCTCGTAATTATGAGGGATTGATCTGCGACAGAAGTAAGAAACATGTCTCCAGGGTTGGCGACTTGTGATGTATATCCAACACAAACCCAACTTTTTGAGAATATACGATCTTTTTCAAGCTCGTAAAACTCCCTAGATCGGTAAGCATCTGAGATGAGTGTCAGTGCGCGATCCACGGGAAGACGGGTAGCGAGATAGGTTTCCTCTTTTGTATAGTCAGTCATGGCTTTGGATAAATAACGTTTCAGACCTCCGTATAGTATTATCCCCTAAAAATGGTATCGTACCCATGTACTCTGTAGAGATACATCTATGGCACACTGTTTGTGACGGAATCGTGAGCATATGCACCTCACGAGGAAACCTCACTATTTAATATCATAGCGGATGACCATCTCAAGACAGGATATCAGGAAACTTCATTAACTATGCAAGTATTTCATTCCTTAGAATCAGAAGTCCGTTCCTATAGTCGATGCTTCCCGACAGTGTTCAAGAAAGCGAAGGAATCTTACCTGTTTAATGAAGAGGGCAAACGGTATATAGACTTTTTTTCAGGTGCCGGAGCGCTTAACTATGGTCACAATAACGAACGTATCAAGCAAGCTATTGTACAGTATATCCAGGACGATGGGATTCTTCATAGCTTAGATAAAGCCACGACCGCGAAAAGACATTTTTTAGAACAATTATCATCGCTGATCTTCGAGCCAAGGGGGCTACAGTACAAAGTTCAGTTCACTGGCCCTACCGGAACCAATGCGATTGAAGCCGCGTTGAAATTGGCCAGGCTTGTGAAGGGGCGTTCAAACATCATTGCCTTTACGAATGCCTTTCACGGAATGACCCTGGGTTCACTAGCACTCACCTCTAACGATTTAACTCGTAATCGTCCATACATGAATCGCTCAAATGTGACGATCATGCCATACGATGGTTACTTAGGAGTAGGGATTGATACGAGCTTTTATCTCCGACGTTATCTTGAAGATAATCACAGCGGCGTCGATCTTCCCGCTGCTGTGATCCTTGAAACTGTCCAGGCTGAAGGCGGAATACACATAGCAAACGATCAATGGCTACGAGACATTGAACAAGTTTGCCGTGATTTTGACCTACTGTTAATCATCGACGACATTCAAGTTGGCAATGGGAGAACCGGAACATTTTTCAGCTTTGAAAATTCAGGAATTTGCCCGGATATTGTGACATTAGGAAAATCCATCGGAGGAGGACTCCCACTTTCTCTGGTGTTGATAAAACCTGAAATTGATCAATGGAAACCTGGCGAGCATTCAGGAACGTTTAGAGGCAATAACTTGGCGTTCGTGGCAGGTGCAGAGGCATTACTGTACTGGACAGATGATACGTTATCTAAGGCTGTTACGAATAAATCAGTCTTAATAGCCGATAAACTCCAAAGCTTTCAAAAACACTATGAAAGTGCTGAGCTTCAATTACGAGGGAAAGGTTTAATTTTTGGCTTAGAGTTTTCCATGAAGGGTCTTGTTCCTCAAATTGCCAAAAAGGCGTTTGATGAGGGACTCATTATCGAAGTCATCGGAGCAAAGAAAAACGTGCTCAAGTTTCTCCCGCCATTAACGATTGAAGAAGACACTTTGCAAGCGGGGCTTGACATCATTGATAAAGCCATCCACTCAACCATCTCATAGTGGAATTAAATGATTGTAAAAAAATTACAAGAAGTTTTAGGAACTCAGTACGATGTGATAGCTCCTGAAAAACAATGGAGAAGTCGACGACTGTTGTTAAAAAAAGATCAGATAGGATTCTCACTACATGATACGATCATCTATCCCAACACCGAAACTCCAATTTGGTACAAGAACCATCTTGAAGTGGTGTATTGTATCGAAGGAGAAGGCGAGGTCGAAGTGCTGCTTCCGGAGAAAAAGACGTACCAGATTGGGCCAGGAACAGTGTATGTGCTGAACCAACACGAAAAGCATATTCTTCGAGCCAGGACCCAAATGCGAATAATCTGTGTGTTTGATCCCCCTTGTACCGGGTCTGAGGTTCATGGAAAAGAAGGAGAGTATTCGCTACCCGATTAAATTTTGGGAATGGATGGGACTCACTGGTTTTGGAATTTCTATCGACAGCATCGCGAGGATTTGAAAGAGACCTGGTTGTCAATTATCCATTAGTGAGTGCATCACACAAAATTTAATTACTTTTCGAGGATTAATGCATGGCTTTCATGCATGTGTGTATATTCGCGAAATCCTTTATGAGGCGGTTCTTCCCATTGAGTCGTCCGTACTTCCGGTTCATTTTCTGATAACTCTTTCGCAATGGTTTTCAACTCTGATGGTTCATAAAATCGGTAAAAGAACCGGTTATCATACATAAATTCGTTAGGCGCGACTTCCTCCATATTAATTCCCTTCATCGGATCATTCACCGAAAAAAATCCGGCAATTAATCGCCCTCCGGGTTTCAGTATTCGCAGCAATTCCTTTAAGGCCAATACTGGCCTTGCCAGATGGCCCAACGTCCCCCAGCATAATATGCAATCAAAATGATTCTCCTCCCATGGGGTGTCGAAGATATCGGCAACTTCGTAGGAACAATTATGAATATGTTTCTTCTCGAGATTTTCTTGGGCAATTTTCACTGCCCTGCTTGACACATCTGCGGCCATGACTCCGGGAAATGCTTGCGCTAAGGGAAGCGTATTTCGAGCATCTCCACACGGTAAGTCCAAGACCTCTTGAGGATTAGACTTTCTAAAAATATCAATGGCCTGCTCCTGAATGAAGGGGACGGGTGGTTCGCTCCAAAGAATGGACGTGCCTTCAAGCTTATAGGCATTATCCCATTCTTCTTTGCCTTGTCGGTCTATTTCCTCTCGTCTTTCGGGATTCACAGTGTTACCAGTATCCATAGGTACCCTCTACTGTTTAATTGAATATGTATTTACCCTCTGCAAGCATGTGCTTGACTTTTTCTTTCACTTCTGGTGGAGCTAGTGTGAATGTTGAGAATGCAGGTCCTATCAACGCCAAATCTGTTTGTTGTTGATAATCCATGCCTCCCTGTTCAACTCGGGTGAGGGCTCTTGCCAATAAATTGCCACAAGCATCGATGAGAGTATGCATGAGAATCGGAAACGATGAAATGTGGCCTAAGTCTATCATCTCTCGCAAAATGATGGGGCCGGTATCAATATCTGTATCGATAAAATGCACGCTACAGCCTTGAGGCAAGTCATGGTACACGGCCCAAATGTACGGATTGTTCCCTCTTACATCTGGAAGATAACCTGGGTGGACATTGATAATACCGATATTGGGAATAGTTAACAAAGGAGACCGTATAATGCGGGTATCTCCCAAGACGATGACATCAAGCGAGTATTCATTAAGTAAGGCTTGGCACAATTCATCATTATGATTGGCGACACGAGCGCAACGAATCCCCGTTCCCTGCACAATGTCCTGCAAGCAAGGTGGTAGTGGTGTTTGAGGGTCAAGACATTTTAACTCTTCAAGTAAAGACGCCTCGTTTTTTTGGGCTAATGAAGAATCTTCTTCGATGACGATGAGCGGCCTATGCCCTTCCTGAATAATGCGATGAAGCATCGCATTGCCGCGAGGGTTCTCCTTGAGATTTAAATAAGCAAAGCGGAGGGTGTTTTTCATCTGTATAACAAAACAAGACCGTTATAGATGACTAAATTTTCGAAAGAGCGTGATCTAAATCCTCACAAAGATCCTCAGGATCCTCCAACCCTACCGACACCCTGAATATCCCATCACCGGCATACTTCCTATAACCTTGTAGTGCCTTCTTAGAAAGCTGAAAAGAAGAGTTCTGTAATTGTTCTGTGGGCAAATAAAACATAAGGCTTCGATGGTGACCCAGCGACACGGCATAATGAAAGATTCGGAGATTACGACACAGACGTTCGACGGTAGATGCACGATGATTTTTCAATTGGAAAGTAAGCAGGCCCGAAAAATTTTTCATCTGTGTCCTAGCAAGCTCGAAATCAGGAAATGAAGGAAGACCAGGGTAACCTACCTGGCTGACTTTTTTATGATCTTGAAGAAAACACGCGACTTTCATGGCTCCCTCTTGATGAGCATGCATCCGAAGAGGAAGTGTCGCGATACCTCTCATGATTAACCAGGCATTAAATGGACTCAGGACTCCTCCATTTCTTATCGCAAATTGCTGACGCAAGGCTTCTAATTTTTTGCGACCTCCAATGATTGCTCCACCGATTGCATCACCGTGACCACACAGATACTTCGTCAAGGAGTGAATAACATAGTCGGCGCCAAGCTTTAGTGGCTGTGTCGCAATCGGCGTCGCCAACGTTGAGTCAACAGCAAGTTCGGCACCCACTCGATCAGCAATTCGTGCAATCTCAGGAATGTTTGACATTCGTAAGATAGGATTACATGGCGTCTCAATAAACACGAGTTTAGTCGTTGGTTTGACTGCTCGCTCAACCTCAGAGAGATCAGAGGAATTCACCTTTGTGACCTTAATGCCCTGTCGCGGAAGCATGTCATTAATAATCTCCGCAGTCGCCGCATAGGTCACATTGCTCACCACAACACCATTCCCCGTAATTACATCTGCCAATTGTTGCCCACTGTTATTGGGAGTCACGTTCAATTGGGCTTCGAGGGTCAGGCTTGCCAGGGCAAAAAGAATGCCGAGGAGGAGGTG
>JBMYWX010000045.1:0-15329 GCA_049607825.1 Nitrospirales bacterium | reverse complement strand
TTGTGATGCTTCCGATGCCATGACCGTGAATGCGATAGGTGAAACGCCTTTTGCGGATGCTGGTCAAAATGTTCAATTAGAATGTGGAATTGATACGATAACTCTTGATGGAACAGGGTCTTTTTTACCTGTACGAGTGGTGAGCAATAAAGAAGTGGCACAGGAGCTTGGGGTTGAAGAGTCCTATATTTTTCGAGTGTCAGGCATTCGTACGCGGCATTGGGCTGGCGAATCTGAGGATTGTTCAGTACTAGCAGAGCAGGCGGCTCGACAGGCTCTTGAGCAAGCAGAGCTTCGTCCGAGTGATATTGACAGCATTGTAGTCTCGACGACTTCCCCAGACATGGGCGGATTTCCCTCCACTGCCTCTCTCTTGCAACGTCGTTTAGGAGTAAGGGGACCGTGTGCGTTTGACTATAGGGCATCCTGCTCAGGGTTTTTGTATGGGCTGTCGATGGCAGATACCATGATTCGCTCAGGACATAGTGCCCGGTGTTTAGTGGTAGCCGCAGAAATCAAATCGCGGTACCTTGATGCCGATGATGCAGGAACCGCAATACTCTTTGGAGATGGCGCTGGTGCGGCAGTTGTGGTCAAAGGAGAGGACCCCAACATTGGGATACAGAATGTTCGAGTGTTTGCTGATGGCAGTCATTCAGACCTGGTCACTATTCCTGCAGGAGGGTCAAGGGAGCCCATGTCGACGGAGACAATCAAAGAGAAGCGTCATAGCATTCGACTCAAAGGGGCATCTCTCTTTCGGGTGGCCATCAAACAACTGAGCCTCTCGCTAAAGGAGCTTTTAGCCGCAAACAACCTCACGGTGGAAGATGTTCAGCATGTTATGTTTCACCAGGCCAATAGCCGAATTTTGGCAAAACTGGCCGATCGGTTACAGATTCCCGCTCATTGTTTGTTTTCAGTTATTGAACAGACCGGAAATACCTCATCGGCATCGTTGCCAATTACCTTAGATAAGGCCAATCGTGAGGGACGACTGAAGGCTGGAGATCAAATTCTGCTTGGAACTATCGGGGGAGGCATGACCTGGGGCGGGGCATTAATGCGGTGGGGCTAATTTACAGACGTAAAGCGTGAAACGTAAGGCGTGAAGCGAAACACGAAAGATAACCCTCGAAACACGCCCTTGTTTTTCAAATTTGTTATTGACGAACGATACGGTTTCCCCTATCGTGGCAATGATGATAAAGTTTCAATGAGTGAGGACATGCAAGTTACGAATTGATATACGGAGGCTGGCGTGAAAATATATTTAGCAAATCCGAGAGGTTTTTGTGCGGGAGTTGATCGCGCCATTGATATTGTGGACTTGTCTCTCAAAACATATGGTGCGCCGATCTATGTGCGTCACGAAATCGTGCATAGTCGCCATGTCGTTAACTCTCTTCGAGAAAAAGGCGCGGTGTTTGTTGAGGAATTAGACGAAGCGCCAGATGGGGCCATTGTGATTTTTAGTGCTCATGGTGTCGCCAAAAGCGTGTGGGAGGAAGCCAATCGACGTAATCTGAAGATTATTGATGCGACCTGTCCCTTAGTCATTAAGGTGCACAATGAAGTCAATCGTGACTATACCAATGAGTATGAACTCATTCTCATTGGGCATTCGGGTCATCCCGAAGTGGTCGGGACACTCGGCCAGGTTCCCGATAAGTTTCATCTCGTGTCGTCAGTGGAAGAAGTCGAGAACCTTGTAGTTGAAAATCCAAATCACTTGTCTTACGTCACGCAAACCACACTCAGCGTGGATGAATGTCACGATATTGTCGAAGCCCTGAATCGACGGTTTCCTGGTATCAAAGGTCCACACCAAGAAGACATTTGCTATGCCACGCAAAATCGACAAAATGCCGTGAAGGAACTCGCCAAATTTGTCGACGTGATATTAGTCATCGGATCTCCCAACAGTTCCAATTCAAATAGATTGAAGGAACTTGGGGAGCGCTGTGGCAAATCTTCTTACTTGATTGATTCCTATCAGGACATCATGCCCGAATGGCTTGAGGGTGCCAATGCGATTGGTATTGCGGCTGGGGCCTCAGCGCCAGAGGTCTTAGTAACCGAAGTGGTTGATAATCTCAGAAAATTAGGAGCTGATGAGTTCGAAGAACTGACCGTTGTTGAAGAAGACGTAGAGTTCCTCCTTCCCCGAGAGTTGATTGCCTCACAGTCAAAAGGGTAGAGACTGAGAGCCTAATCGATCTTCATTGAGCAGCAGCTGCAATTCTCACTTTCCTTTCCTTACCTTACACTTAGTTAGTCCTCCACACTTCTCTTGTTCACAGTGCCGCAAACGTCATACTTTCTGATGGCATCGCTTGTGAAAATTCCAACTGTGTTCCTTCCCTGAGTGATCCGATCAAGCATTTGCATGTCTAAATAAGTCCTTCATTCTAAAAACCTGACTGTCGAGAAGTGAGGATCGTGTGCGACGTGGCCGCTCATACGTCGACCCTAAATCTCCCTTCACTTCATTCCTGATCTATAGGTGTTGCGAAATTTTTCGAAATGCGTACAATCCCTGGGCAGAAGATGTTCTGTTCATAAACACCTAAGTCTGAATTTGGGATAGAGGAGAGTGTGAGGAGGCCTGTAAGTCGACGACAATTTCTGCTATTTACCGCGACGCTTGGAATAAGTGCGCCATATGCCGTCGGTATGTTTAATAGGTCTCATTCTGCTAGGGGGAGCGAAAGGGACGCAGTGCCGTCTGCTAAACCTGGTGTGGCAGTTGAGACATGGATGACCAAGTGGATGCAAGGGGTCAGCAAGGCACCAGGCGGAATGCTCAAGGTTTCCCGATTTCGCGAACCGATCTACTTTTTGTTAGCGCCGATTTCATGGGAGCCAAATCCCAGGCAGACAAGCCATGAGCTGGTAATTGCGCCGACAGGTTTCGTGACGGACTTGGCCAGCATTCCTGCTGTATTTTATTCCCTGCTTCGTCCAGACGGGGAATATGCCTATGCCGCCATCATTCATGATTATCTTTATTGGACACAAACGCAACCACGGGAAGAGGCGGACGATATCTTCAACATGGCGATGGAAGATTTTGAGGTTGGGAGCATCAAACGAAATGCCATCTATGCAGCAGTGAGGGCCGGCGGACAATTTGCTTGGGACAACAATGCTGAAGCCAAAGCGAAGGGAGAAAAACGTATTCTTCGGCGTTTTCCCCAAGATCCGCGAATGCGCTGGGAGCAGTGGAAACAACGGGATGTCTTTGTCTGATGCGTATTGACGTGAAGTTGCTATGGCGAGGAGTGCTCATATTTCCCCTAATTCTATGGTGCGTTATGGGCATGATGACGACAGCCTTCGCGGAGAAGCGCGTGGCCTTTGTCGTGGGAATTGATACATACGACAATTTGGCGGTGACGGATCAACTCAAGAATGCCGTCAATGACGCAAAGGCGGTGGCGGTTCAACTCAGGGGTCTTGGCTTCAAGGTCAACCTTGGCACAAATCTCACACGTACAGAGTTTAACGTGCTTTGGGATGAGACGTTAACCCAGGTTGAAGGGGGGGAGACCTTGGTGGTTTTTTTCTCTGGGCATGGAGTCGAATTGGAAGGCCAAAATTATTTGCTTCCGCGCGATGTCCCTTATACACAACAGGGCCGGTCGACTCTCTTGCAACGTGAGTCGCTGAGTTTAAACATCCTGCTTGACGATTTGTCTATGGGCGATCGACTTCATCCAAAAGTTTCAGTCGTGATGCTTGACGCCTGTCGCGATAACCCCTTTGTCCCGAAGGGCCTTCGGGCGGTGGGTGCTCATGGGGGATTGGCTAGTGTTGAGGCACCGGACGGCATCTTTGTCATATATGCAGCCGCGAGTCAGACTACAGCGTTTGATCGCCTCCCAAATGAGACGGAGACCGCCAATTCATTATTTACCCGGACTTTATTGCCTCTCATTGGAAGGGCCGATTTGAGCATTCAGGAGTTGAGTACGAAGGTGAAAAATGACGTGTGGACGTTGGCAGATCAAGCAGGCTATGCACAGAGGCCTACTTACTATGATGGGGTCATTGGTCGGTTTTGTCTGCCAGGATGTGCTGCGGCTGTACCTGGATCTTCCGGCCATAGAACGGCCTCACGCTACAGAAAGCTGCCTAGTCAAGAAGACGAAGCTAAACGCCTAGAACGCAAGAGTGGTCCACGGGCGGGGCCATCGCCTCCCCTGCCGCCATCAGTTCCAGGAACAGGCCCTGATCGGACGCCTCCCTCACTCCCGTTGGGCTTAACGGTGCAATAGATGCCATTTCATACACCACTGATTACGGACTCCCACATTCAACCTTCAAGTAATGGAGGGCAGGTCAGTTGCTTTATGATATAGATTGGCCTTGGAGAAATTTGGATTAACAAATATTGAGCCCGTGAGTTTTGTTCGGACTCAAATATCGTGGCTGGCACCGCAAAGAGGATGCCAGCTTCGCAATGGTCTATTGCCGATGGGTAAACGTATCTGGCCATTTTCGTGAGGAGTGCATGACGGCCAGAATACGAATGGTTTTTTTCTTAATAGAATAGGGCAAGATATAAGGCAGGCCCGCAATAATCAGTTCCCGTGTTTTTGCTATGCGACCAGTCCGGCCTAATTCGGGATGGTGTTCAAGCGAATTGGCGGCGGCTTCGATTTTAGTGAGTACCCGATACGCGGCGACAGGATCATCGTTAGCAATGGTGAGCCCAATTTCCCGAAGGTCTTGGAGTGCGTCATCCAGCCAAATCACTTCCATTATGGTTTGAACGATTCAACCAGATCACTGACTTGCGAGCGGGTATGAAATTTTCCGTCCTTATCAGCTTTTTTAAGACGTTGCCGTATACGTTCCTCCTGCCATGTATGGACATCAAGGTAATTCTCAATCGCCTCGTTTATTAGCCAGTTGCGCGAGCGTTCGAAGCCGGAGGCAATTTGTTCAAGCTTTTTTTGTGTTTTTACAGGCATGCGGACCGTGACATTTCCAGTTTCTTGACTCATTGGCTTTCCTTTCGATTGCAATGTAATCTCTTGCAATCATAGCATGAAATTCAGGACCCTGCCAGTGAAATCATGAAATGGTAGGGACCCATGAACGTCGGCCACGAGCCTAACTCTTCAGCGATATTATTACGGCTAAGGACAAAGTTTGGCGAAATTCCACCACAATATATGGCATTAATTAGGTTATTCCACTACCGTATTTGGTATGTTTTCTTTGATTTTAGGTAGATATTGTGATACATCTTTAGAATTGTTTCTCTTGCATATGTAGCTATCAATTTACGGAGGACATGCATGCATCTTCAGACCCTCATTGTCGATGGATTTAAGTCTTTTGCTGAGGCCAAGATCAACTTTCCTCAAGGTGTGACGGCTATTGTCGGACCTAACGGCACGGGGAAAAGTAATATCGTGGATGCGCTGCTTTGGTCATTAGGTGAGCAAAGTCCCAAATCGCTCAGAGCTGAGAAAATGGAAGATGTCATTTTCAATGGCACCGAAGCGCGTAAGCCCATGGGCATGGTGGAAGTGTCGACGATCTTTGGGGGGGTGACTGAGCAAGAGTTAGAGGCATTGGCTGTCTTAGGAGATGCGTTAGGGAACACAACGGAAATTATGATTACGCGGCGGTTGTATCGCGATGGTGATAGTGAATATTCCATCAATAAAATTCCCTGTCGGTTGAAGGATATCCGTGGTTTACTTTGGGCTGCCCGAGCAGGAACCAAGGGCCATACGGTGATTGAGCAAGGCAATATTGATCAACTGCTGAGTGCTTCCCCACTAGAACGTCGTGAATTCATCGAAGAGACGGCGGGGATCATGCGGTATAAAAAGCAAAAGGCGGAAGCCTTACGGAAATTAGACTCCACCGAACAAAATCTCTTTCGGGTTCGTGACATTCTGGCTGAAGTGCAACGACAGATGCGCTCATTGGAACGTCAGGCTAAACAGGCGCGGACGTATCAAGATTTGCAGCAGGAAGCGAGAGGGTTAGAGATACGAATTCTGCAGTGGGAATATCAGCAGTTACTGGAGCGCCAGAAAGATATTGAGAAGGAATTAGAAGCCTCAGAATCACAAGAATTGGCTCATGTGACTGAAGAGCAACGGGTGATGGCGGAACAAGAGGAAGTTAAGCTTTCATTGACGACTGCAGGTGTGTCCGTCACGGAAAGTCGTGAGCAATTACGAGAAGTTGAACAGGCGATGGCCCATACGCTCACCACGATCGAAGTGTTGAGAAATAAGATGGAACATTATGAACAGCAGCATGAACAGGCTATTAAAGAGCGTGCGCGGGTTATTGAGGAGGCTGAGGAGTCGACTGGGTTGACTGATGCGATTCAAGAACGGCTTTCCCAAATTCAACTCGATATCACGGCATTTGAGACATCGATCGCTGATGGTGAGCAACGGCACAGTGATTTGACGGCTAAGCGGGAAGGGGCGAGTCACGAACGTGATCGTCTGCGACAGGCTCTGATGGAATTGACGGTCCAGAAGACGAATACTGAGAATCGATTGCGTAGTCTTGATGAACGGCGGTCAGGTCTGGCTCGTCGTCTCGAGCGTCTGTTGATGGAATGTGGTGAATCTGAAGCGCAACACCTTCGGTTGACGACAGAAGGTGAGAACTTACGGCAGCAGCGAGAGGCTTTGGCTGGAACCCTTGAGCAATTGCAGGTGAAACGTGAAGAGCTTGAACAATCCCTTCAATTGTTAACCGCACAACAAAAAGAACTTGATACCCAGATCCAAGAGCGACGGACGAGTAGTGCGGGTATTGAGTCGGAACTCCGCGCCCTTCGAGCCGTGGTGCAGGAGGAGTTGGGCTATAGCGAAACAGGAGAAGTTGATGCAACGTCTATTCGAGGTGCCTGTCAGGAAGTGAAAGAAGCCTTTGCTGAACGAATTGTTGTGCAAGAGCAGGTTGAAAAGGCGATTGAAGCGGCATTGGGTGACCGTATCAAGGCTTGGGTGGTTGAGAGTCCTGGTGATGCGGCTCAAGCGGTGACTAGACTCAAGGCTCAATCACTTGGGCGGGGAAGTTTTATGCCACTTCAGCATATACCGGAACCGGCTGCTGAGGAATCGAGCTGGCAGACCGTCTTGCAAGACGAACGAGCGATCTTAGGTGCGGCTATCGGATTCGTTCAATGTCCCACAGAGTTAACCTCTGCGACCTTGTTGTTTCTGGAACATGTGTATGTTGTGGAGTCATTAGATGCGGGTCTTCAAATCATGGAACGACAGCAATGGTTTGGGGGCAGAGGGCCAATGTTGGTTACAGTTGATGGTGAGACCATTCATGCATCGGGTTTGATCACAGGCGGTGTGGTTGGGGAGACAGGTGGTGTCTTACGTCGAAAAGGAGAAATCGTCCGACTCGAAGCTCAGAGTAAGGACGTTGGAGTAAAACTGGAGGAGGCTCTTGCCAGTCGAAGTGTGGTGTCTGGCGACCTTGAATCCACTCAAGCTCAGCTACAAGAACTGCATCAGTCTATTCGGGAGGTTGAAGTTCAACTGATCTCTTTGCAAAAGGAAGAAGGCGTGTTGGCCAATGCGCTTCCCGAGTTGACGCGACGTTTGGAGACCATTCGAAGCGAGCAATTTTCTGAAGAGGCTGAAGTGGTGCAGTTACAAGAAGAATCAACTCAGTTGAAAGAGCAACAGTTGCAATTTGAGTCTGTCCGTGTCGAGCGCGAGGGTGAGTTGGAGCAAGCTTTGCAGAATTTTACTGAGGTTGAAACACAAGTAACCGCGCTGAATGAATTGATGACGACATCTCGAATGGGGTTAAACACGGCCCAAGCCCAACGTGCTTATGAGCAGAGTAATCTTGTCCGATTGCAGCATGAAGAGGAAGTCCGGGCTGCAAGACTTCAAGAATTGGATCAGCAGCTTGAACAGTTGTTCCTCAATACACGGGAGAGTCGAGATGAGCGTCTTCGACAGGAAGAGCGGTTTGAAAAGGCTCAAGAGAAAAAAGATAGTATTGAAGCGACGTTGACTGACTTACAGGACCAGTATAACCAAGTTTTAGAAT
This sequence comes from Nitrospirales bacterium, assembly GCA_049607825.1. Lineage (GTDB taxonomy): Bacteria > Nitrospirota > Nitrospiria > Nitrospirales > UBA8639 > JAGQKC01. The sequence goes on along the minus strand of JBMYWX010000045.1, from coordinate 7,265 downwards.
CAACGAAGGTCTTGGATCGGCAGCTTGTCGACATTCGCAAAACCTTGGCTGAGGTTCTGAAGCTACGTGGGGAAATCACGGTACGATTGGCAGAGGTCCGTACCAAATTAACGACTGTGCAGGAAACCTTGACGGAAACATATGATCTTTCTGCCGACATTCTTCAGCCGGTTGGCTCTCCCTCATCTGAAACTGACTCAGATGAATCGGAAAATCTTGAGGTCACGGAATATTCCTTTGAGGAATGGAAAGAGCAGTTACAAGCGATTCGTGAAAAATTAGGGCGGATGGGCCCGATTAACCTTGCGGCAATTGAGGAACATCAAGAACTCTTAGAGCGGTTTGAATTTTTGACTGCTCAGGAAGCTGACCTCACCACATCGATTGAATCTCTCCAAGAAATCATTCAACGCCTCAATCAAACGACTAGCAAGCTATTTGCGGAGACCTTTAAAAGCATTCAGGAAAAGTTCAATGAAATTTTCACGGCCTTATTTGCTGGAGGACGTGCAGAATTGATTTTGGTTGAACCGGAGCATGAAGAGGGTGATGACAATAGACGAGAAGCTGGCGTAGATATTGTTGCGCAACCACCCGGCAAACGATTGAAGAATTTAACCATGCTGTCAGGTGGTGAAAAGACCATGACTGTCTTAGCTTTGTTGTTTGCCAGTTTCTTGATTAAGCCATCTCCCTTCTGTGTGCTTGATGAGGTGGATGCACCTTTAGATGAGGCGAATGTTGGGCGGTTTGGGCAGTTTTTGACTCAAATGGCTGAACGGTCTCAATTCATTATTGTGACACATAACAAACGCACCATGGAGGTGGCTGACTCACTTTTTGGAGTCACCATGGAGCAGCCTGGAGTCTCAACATTAGTCTCCGTCCGCCTGAATGAACTCCAAGGCATATCCTGATTCGCCTTGTACGGGAGTCGTTCACGAATTCACCAAAAGGTATTGGATCTTTTCTTCTTGAATCAAGATTCGAGTACGTTGTCATATCTTCTCCCTAGGATCGAGTGCATTCCACGACAAGGATGTCCCTTCTCTTCCATCACTTGATGATGTGTCGTGAATATCTTAGGCCTGTCGGCCATTCATTCTTTCTGGAATTCCGTTTATCGTTGTTGGGCTTGTGCCTGAGTGACTCTGTCTAAAAGAGATGCTCGTTTAGAAATAGAGAGGTATTGAATAACGCGATGAGCTTTAGCGATCAAGTTTCTATGGTTTTGAACACTGGTGTTTTTGGAACAAATATTGGTGAAATTCTCACGGCTCTGGGTATCTTTTTTGTCTTTTTATTTTTGCGGCATCTCTTTTTTCGCTTTGTGATTGTCATTTTGCGACGCATGACTCAGCGAACGGAGACAAAGGTTGATGACTTGCTTTTAGAGGCTCTAGAAAAGCCATTAGAGTTTATTTTTGTGGTGCTTGGGTTCTATATGGCTAGCCAAACACTCCCACTCTCTGAAGATGTTGAGGTATTTTGCAATCGTCTCACTCGTTCAATGATTGCGTTCACAATTTTTTGGGGAATGTTTCGAGCCATGTCGCCGCTTTCCCATCTTTTTGACAGGGCTATCGGTCTCTTTGAGAATCCAAGTATGCATGAGACGATGAAGGAATTTTTTGTCAAACTGACGAAGTTTATTATTGCATGTCTTGGTATCGCGGCGATTATTCAGGAATGGGGTTTCAATGTGGCCGCGTTGCTTGGGAGTCTTGGTTTAGTTGGAATGGCCGTGGCTTTGGGGGCTCAGGACTTTATCAAGAATATGTTCGCTGGCTTGACCATCTTTCTTGATCGAATGTTTGAAAAAGGCAACTGGATTCAAACTCCTGATATCGATGGAAATGTTGAGCATATTGGCTTTCGGGCTACGAAGGTGCGTCGTTTTGATAAAGCCCTTGTGACGATTCCAAACAGTAAACTGGCAAGTGAAGCGTTGATTAACTTTTCGCGAATGACGCAACGGCGAATCTATTGGAAAATTGGAGTGGAGTATCGAACAACCCATGAACAATTGCGGGGCATTATTCGTGATACGTTAAATTACCTTCATACTAATCCTAGTTTTGAAACGGATATTCAAAAGGTAAAAACATTTGTGTTTGTTGACTCCTTTGGGGCTTCAAGCATTGATATCATGCTCTATTGTTTCACCAAGACGACGGTTTGGGGGGAATGGTTAGCCGTGAAGGAAGAGTTGGCTTACAAGGTTAAGGATATTGTCGAAGGTCATGGAACTGGCTTCGCATTTCCATCAACATCCCTGTATGTGGAAACCTTACCATTTGGAAAACCTGAGACGTTTCCTATTCCAAGTGAGGAGAACGAAAAAGAGGGGAAAAGCTGAAAAATTTTGGCCGGAATCGATTAGTGGACTACAAAAAAGCCGCCTGCTTAAGATTTTTTAAGCAGGCGGCTTTTTACTAAACGATCTAGTCTAAACTTGAATCCCTAATTTCTTACTCCGTCCCAGACTTTTTCAGGGTCGATTTCTTTATCAGGATTCAATTTTCTAGCTTTTTCAAGTAGGACCTCTGTGGTTTCAGGAATTTCAGGATCAGATATGCAACAATCATCCACTGGGCAAACTGCCGCACATTGAGGTTCATCAAAATGGCCCACACATTCGGTGCAGCGCTCATGGGTAATGACGTAGACGGTATCGCCTTCTCCTTGCCCTTCCCCCACTGGGTTCCCGGCTTCTTCGGCAGCGCTTCGGGTTTCAAATATCGCTTCATTGGGACATTCCGGTAAGCACGCCCCACAGTTAATGCATTCTTCCGTAATCAGCAGTGACATAGATCCTCCTTCAGAACCAATAAATCAGAAAAGTCCTTAAACAAAAATATTCAAAGAAACTCTACTTTTAAGGGAACTTACAAACTACAACGTAGCTGTATTTCATTCTACAGCTATAATTTTATACTCGTCAACGGTGCAGAAGACCTAAACTCCTAAGTCCTTTGGTCCGCATTGCATATACATAGGAAAAATACAGCTATGGGTCCTAATTTGTAGAGTTCTGACCTGTGTCATGTGTATCCCATTCCCAGGCCCAGTAAGCGGTTGTGTCGTTGCCTCCTTTAATTGCGAGTGCGGCAGTATAGCGAGGGGATACTTGAATGTCTGACAGCGTCCAAAGAGAGATATCCTCATCATCCTCAATATGACGTAGCTCAACACAGGGCGAGGGAGGCAATGAAACCGTAATCGTCGTGAAGGGAATGGTGATCCCTTTTCCTGTTGCTTTCACATAGGCTTCTTTTCTAGTCCAACAGGCGAAAAACCCACGTTTTTGTTCTGTCGGCGAAAGTGCCATGAGTATTTCTTTTTCTTCGGTTGAACAAATTCGTTGAATGAGCGAAGGTACATTCACTTTCTTCCTGTGATACTCGATATCTATGCCAACCAGATTCTTCAACGTCACGGCGAAGAGGGCCATATCATTCGAATGACTGATGTTAAATGAGAAGGGGGGAGTGGTGGGGGAAAGAAGGTAGGGTTTACCATGGGCCTCTTGTGCAAAGGAGAGGGCCCGTGGAGAGGTATTCAGATATCGGCTTAGAATAAGACGGAGGAGACCTCTTGCTGTTACAAAGGCTTTTCGATGTTTGGAAAACCTGAATCGTTGTGCTCGAGCTTGCTCATCTGCGGAAAGTATCGTTTGCAAATGTGCTAGTTGAGGTTGGGGCGGAGATAAATTTGCTTTCCATATATGCACATGATCTGGAGGAAGAGTAATATCTTGAGGTGGAGAATTCCAAGCATTTTCATGGTTATGAGGTGTCGTGATCATAATTGAGTCATTGATGAATGCAAAAGTAAAAAGGCATGAATCATGAGTGTCCTCATTTTGTTTACAGGTCTGTAATGTTGTCAGAGTGACCCCATATACATATGTCAATGGCGATTGTACTGGAGAGAAAAAGGGCGAATCAATGAAGTTTGGATATGCGCTAATTAGGCTGCGCAAAGGTGATGGTGTTCTTGACGCAGATTAATTATCGATCCTATTCCCACTCTATCCTCTTGACGGAATGTGTAGTGGCTGCTATAGCAGCGTTTCAGTATTTCATGTTGCCCAATAAACCTTGCCCTTCCTATCAATAGCCCATGACCACCCGCTCTCCATCTGCAGCCTATACTGCCTTAACGACAGCTGCTGTTGTGTGGGGAGGATCTGTTGTGGCTCAGAAAGTCGCGCTTGGGCCATTTTCTCCAGTGGAAGTCTCGATTTTTCGTGGGTTAGGGGCTTTGCTCATTTTAATCCCACTCTGGTTGTGGAGTGAAGGTGTCGTTCGATTTACATTGCGAGATGTGGGATTGTTGGCGTTGTTGGGAGTGGCCGTCTTAGCTAATCATTTATTGGTTCTATTCGGTCTGCAGTATATTGGGGCCGGAGCAGCAGGAATCATCATTGGTGCTAGCCCTGCGATTACAGCATTTTTAGCATCGATTATTCTTCATGATATTCCATTTCGCCAGGCTTGGGTTGGATGTGCCGTTTCGTTCTTTGGTGTCCTGCTTGTGTCTGGGACAAATGGAGAGGAAGGAGCAGGCGATAATCCACTGATTGGTGGGTGCTTTATCGTACTTTCACTTATCAGTTGGGCTCTCTATACGATTGGTAGCCGAAAAGTGATGGAACGATTCTCTTCTTTAACCGTGAATTGGACGACCCTGTTGATCTCTATTTTTCTTCAATTGCCGCTACTTGTTCTTAATCAGAAAATGTTAAGTGCTGGAGTACAGTCGGTGCCTATTTCTGGTTGGATGGCTCTCGTGTACGTCGTGGTGTTTGCCACGGCTCTCGGACAACAGGCCTGGTTGTTTGGTGTCGAAGGTGTGGGCCCATCACGGGCAGGTATTTTTATCAATTTGATACCTGTCTCTGCTCTGGTCCTGTCATTTGTTATCTTGGGAGAAGTGATCAGTGTATGGGATGTGGTGGGTGTGTGTTTCATCCTTGGTGGTGTATGGTTGGTAAATTGGCAGTCTGCAAGGTAAGCTCCATACTTCTATTGTATATTTTTGAAGAATTGAGAGGAGTCATTCAATGATAGAGCAGCGCATAGAGGAAGTGACGAAAATTAATGAGGCATTTTATCGATCTTTTGAAGGTTTAGATATTGCGGCGATGGATAATATTTGGGCTCCTCAAGAATATGTGACCTGTATCCATCCCGGGTGGAGCATTCGAGTCGGGTGGCCAGCAGTGCGAGATTCCTGGGTGGTGATTTTCAACAATACCTTTTCCATGGAATTTCAACTTACCGAACTACAGGTGCAGGTCGCAGCCGATGTGGCGTGGGTCATTTGCACAGAAAACATTACGAGTCGAGGGGGAGAGTCTGAACAAAATAGTGTCGTTGTGGCAACAAACTTATATGAGCGGATTGGCGAGTCTTGGAAAATGATCCACCATCATGGTTCGCCTTTGATGGAGTAAGAAGGGGGAGTGTGTCTAACCTTTCCTTCTTTGTCGTGATTGTTTCGTGTTGTGACGTCAGGAACTTGGCCAATGGTCAGAAGTATTTTTACCTTTACGGTCCAATAAATCTGACCGGTTTATCGCCTGTTAAATGATCAGGTGTAATGACATATGTTCCCAATAGGGACTTTTCCCAGACAATATTTGCCGTGTCGACATCTCCAGCCGTCAGGAGGTAGGTAAAGCCTCCAATGATGGCCCCAAGTCCCGCATAGGCAATTTTGACAGCACCATAGGGGAGAGTGGTCACAAAGCTTGCTAGCCCAAGTCCAACATCTTTGGCGTTATCCCCAGTATCCGCTAAAGCGGCTTGTGTCGCAATTCCAGGTGTAAACAGGAGTATGAGTGTGAAGAGTAAGACAACTAATGAATCGTAAGTGTGAGACTTTGGTTGAATGGAGGAAGAGGTGACACGATGCATAACGACCGTTTTCCTTTCATGGCAGGGAGGTTTTCTTTCTCATTGATTAATTTAGAATGCTGCAATCCATAGGAGGAACGTTTCATCCACCCATATTATCCCAGTCTGATGTGGGAGCTTGAGGCTGAGCACATATTTCTTGTTCCCTGATAGTGATGATGTATTGACTACTCGAGTGAATGGTTTCTATGTCATGACTGTGACATTTTGGGCCCACTCATCTACAGTAGGATCTCGTTCTTCCATGGTCATGGAGCTATATTTTTTGAACATGGCCATTCCACCTTTTTTCTTACGCCACGCGAGGAATTCCGTGAAATGGAGTTTGCATAAAGCTCTAGTCCCAGCTGGTGTGTAGTAGGCGTGTGTGCACCCACCAATTAAACATGTTTCTGTACTCATATATGATGACTCCCATATGTAAGTATTAATAATAGAAGGTTTAATGTGCTTGAGTATGCCCAAGCAAGAACCTGAATGCAATGGGTAGCCTTGGCTTGTTCGAGTATCTTTTGGGTTCACACGAACATATAGCTGAAGTCATAAGGGTTTCTCTTGCAATCATGACTAACCCAAAGGTATCGTAGTGGCGGGTAGTAATATCAATGACTCTGGCAATGTATTTTTGCTGAAAGGAGAGTGTCTTGTGTTGACAGCTAAAGATGTATTTGAAAAGACGCAGGAAGCCGCACTTGGTGCGACTAATCAAGATGAGAAGGCTTTACAAATTGATTATTCGGCACTTGAGACCAAAATCGAGCAGGCGTTGAGTGGACGAACGGTCGCGTTGCTCCACATTAATCAATTTATACCAGAGGGTTATGAAGATCAGGGGCGATTTAATGTTGTTGCGTTGACGTCGGGTGGGGTTTTATTTGATATGGTGGTTGGCGATTCATATTTTCGCTATGATCTTTTTTCCTGCTGTGATTTAGACAAGATTCAATTGATTGATGGAACGTGGGATAATACAGAAAATAAAACGGAAGATGCCTTTTTAAGTTTGCGATTGATGCATGGAGATGAAGCCCATGTTCTATTGGCTTTGAAGGATGATCAACGACCTGGAGTGTTAGCCATTGCTGATGCTGTTTCACGTGGTCGTCACCCAGAGAAATAATGCTGAAACGGAGATAGTGAAAAAGTAAGAAGGGCTTGATGGTAAAGAATTCAGAAAGAGGTCACCTGAGTTTTTATCTTAACCTCTCACTTTTTATGTAGGGCGAGAGAAGGGGAGTGCATGCACGACTGCAGGGAAGCGCTCTCCACCAATTTCAATTGCTAGTTCAGTCTCAGGTTTTGTGAAGTCACGAAGTGGGAATCCAAAAGCTATAGGCTTTT
>JBMYWX010000044.1:0-15836 GCA_049607825.1 Nitrospirales bacterium | reverse complement strand
GGTGATGTCCCGATCAATGTCATAGACCGCCTGATAGTCCGTGCCCCCAGGTGTGGCCGGCAAGCGGCCCACCAATGCCGCCTCGGCCGTCGAGAACAGACTCAGAAATATACTCACGATTAGCAAGGCGCTTGCTACTTGTTTGGTCATGATTACTTCTCCTATAGAAAATTATGAACAATGATCTGACCGCGTGCCCACACGAGAGGCTGATCGACAAAAAATTCCATTTTTCACGACTCCATACGGGCACCGGCTGAATCTCTTTATCCTCAAAAAAACCCACATTCTCTACAATATCTTTTCGTTGAATATTCTCATTCTCACGCTGGAAGGTTCTCCTATTAAACCGCGCGCCTGATTGATAAAGTCACCCCCAAAAGACAGAGGCTCGGATGCTCGGCAGAAAAAAAGAGTTCCTCCTCTGTCAGTACGAAAAGCTCTCATTCACAACAATATCGTCGGAATCTTGGGTCGTCTTCAGACTCCACCTCCGCCAGCCAATGAGTCCAGCGAGACCCGTACCCATCATGAGCATGGCAGAAGGTGTGGGGACAGGGGAACTGCTTGGGGACCCAGCCGATCCAGATCCGGTCCCATTTATTGAGAACAGAAACGGGGCGCCGGTCGCACCTGGCCCAAAACCCGCATTTGGGCTCCCTGTGACTCGGCAGGTCGTAAAGGTCGGGTTATTGATCATAAAAATAAGGCAGAAGTCGGTGGTCGTTGGGAGGGCGATTCTGTTAGTCGCAAAACCGATGGACAAATTCCAATTGTTATCAATGTTCCATGCAATTTGGTCCAAATCATTGATCCCAAGACTAAAGCGGTGGATGAGCCCGCTCTTGTCGGAATCATCAGCTATGCCAGCAAAGGAGAAGGCCGACACCCCACTGGAGTCGGTGCCGGATAGGGACGTAAAGGTGATTTGCCCACTACCACTGAGTCCATCGATTCCACTGCTATTAGGTCTACCACCAAGATCATCCGTTATCTCTAGATTATGAATAAGGCCAGCTTGGGCCGTTATTGAGGCACTGACCAACACCGCAACCGCGAAGGATGTGAGAATAATTCGTGCCACGTGGCGTGAGAAATTCCTCATTCCTGAAACCTCTTTAGGCAGAGAACCATTCGTATTTTTTCAATCATGGAGCCGTTGAAATGATGTTCTCAACAGCCCCATGAGAATAACGTTGTTATCTAGCTACCAACCCTGTGACGCTATCCGGAACTGGCAACGTCCCTCTCGGGGAAATGGCGCCAGTACGATTCACAAAAAATCCACGGATCTCTCCGTCTCCGTTGTTGAGTGTGACTAAAAATTGATTGTTTTGGGTTAACACGGCATCACGTACTCCCGTTCCCGTTGTGATGGGGTTGTCTTGGTTCCCTGGAAAGAAGTACTCGTAAGTGCCGTCAAAATTGATTCGATACAACGACACGGTGCCATCCCCCGTGTTCGTCGCGTAACCAATGGTCTGATCACTGGACACGACGGTCCAGCATGTGGCCGTGCCCTGTTCAATCGAGTCAACTCGTCCTGACACTTCGCCCGTTTCCCGATCGATGCGATAGGACACGGTCATGCCAATCCCGCCATTGTTGGCTTCAGTAATATTCACGTAGTCCCGATCTCCGAACGAAAATCCGAATGGAGTCGGAATGAACGACGGGCGTTTTTCTGGTCTTCGCTTCGGCGTGCCATTGCGCCGCATGACAAAGGTTGTCAGGGTATCTGTCGCTTTTTCAGTGATGAGTAACACCGTGCCGGATTTATTAAAACCGATCTGGGCTGGTTCGGTGAGCTGAGTCCGATCGATAATCCGTATTGAATTATGTATAGGTATCAGAAGTCCGCCCCCCGTAAATCGAAATCCACTGATGTTGTCGTATCGCATTCGCCGAGGATCCTGTTCATTCCCGCTTCCTTCATTCAACACGTAGACTAATGTGCCAAACACGGTCACGCTGAGAGGACGAAAGCCACCAGACGGAAGTTTATTGACGAACTGTAAGCCGTCTGGCTGCAATCGAAAACTTGTGATTTCTCCACTGCCAGGACTGACCACAAACATCCATCGATCGCTGGCATCCGTCGTGAGTGCGGCTTGATTGCCAAGCGTAGTCCCGGTTCCAGTCCCTCCGGTGGGGAATCGACCGATTTCAGTGAGATTGCCTCGGCTATCAATGTCAAACGCAATGACATCATTGCTATTAACTTCGTTGCTTGCAGTGTAGACGATTGCTTGCGCCAACCCGCTGAATCCAAATGTTGCGACAAGCACAGCTGTACCCATGAGATTCTTTACGTGGCGTGAAAACCTGTTCATGTTCATTCTCCAAAAATTAGAAAGTGAGTAATGAGTCATCAAAACCAATGCTTGCGACAAACCTGATTGAAGCCGCTCGAGAGAAAAAACCTCCTTGTTCTGTATCTGATCGAAACGGGTTTGTGGGTAAACTTCATTGGTCAACCTACCTTTTGAATTACTCCGCTTCAATGACAGACGTACGTTTCATTCTTCCCCAATGCTTCATCCCACCGAACAACAAGAGGCCGGTCCCAAAAAGCACCACAGATGCTGGCTCAGGGACGGCAGCAGGATTTGCTGGAGAGACGGTGGTGATATCGTCGATGTTAAAACCTAAGGACGTGTCCAGTTGACCTCCAAAGCTAATCAATTGCGCGGTGTTAAATGCCTGATCGCTGATTAGCCCTAAGAAAAATACTTCGCCTCCATCAAAAAGGGTTTGCTCTGGTGTTCCAATATTGAACACGCTGCCGCCCCCTCCTGCGAGTAAAAAGTCATTGGCTTGCGATGACTGAGGACCGGCGATAATCGATAAACCTACCGCCTGGACGGAAGTACTGAAATTTAATGTCAACTCGTCACCGAACAGGAATTCATTAGAAAATCCGTCGTCGACTCCCAGATAGTTGAGTGGCGAAGTGGTCAGAAATTCGGCTGAGACAATCAATCCTGATCGTCCCAAAGTATTGTCTACATTGCTGGCAAAAGAGATACCTTGAAATGGCGCTCCATCCTGAACTGGAGTACCTGCATTCACATTATCGAAATTGACGACTGATGCAGGACTTGGTAATGCGGCTTGAAATGTTGCGCTATCCGTAAATCCGAATGTCGCGGCTTGAACATTCACGCTAAAGGACAGGAACACAAATCCAACGATGAAGACCTGGACTTGCCTCCCTATCATGTTGTGAAATTGAAAAGCCGACGCTACAACTGCTGACCTGTTTGCTTTCATGCACATGCGACCCTTCATAACGACCTCCTGTGTTTGAGGGATGAAAGAACATAAACAAAGAACACATGGTCATCTCCTAGGAAATGATTAATGCCACTGACGTTGCGCTTGAATGTCACGCACTCCTTGAAAGGAGATGAGAAAGCTGGCATAAAACAAATATTTACTAACCGGTAAGTAAACTATATCACGATACTTAACTTACTAGTCAGTATTTGTCAAGATATAAATTTGACTATTTATTAATTATTGACTATAAAATCTATACACACACAACATACAGACATACTAATTTGTAATACCCTATAATTTGATATATAGTCAGAATTATATTTAAATTACTGGTAAGTAACTATTTTAGTGTTTTCACCATATGAGAAATGGTTTTCCTGAGTCATAAAAATTTCACTTTCTGGGATAGGTTGCGAGCGTATTTTCCTGAGAAAGGATTACGGTGAGATGGCTTCCAAATTAAGGGATAAACTGGTCAATACGGCATTAAAACTCTTTTACGACAAGGGTTTTCATGTCGTCAGCGTGGATACGATTTTGGCAGAAGCTGGAATATCAAAGCCGACGCTCTATAAATATTTTCGATCAAAAAACGAACTGATCCTCGCGACCCTTCGTCAACGCGATGAGCAGTCTCGCAATTGGCTCATGCGGGAAATGCAACGTCGAGGGACAACGCCCCGAGAACAACTCTTGGTCCTGTTTGATACGTTGGGTGAGTTTTTCCGAACGGAAGAATTTCGCGGGTGCATGTTTATCAATGCCACGGTCGAGTTTCCACAATTAGACGATGCAATCCATCAAGCTGCAACTGAACACAAGAGAATTTTCGGGCAGTACATCTCAGAAATCGTCGATAAGCTCAATATTCACGCACCGGATGAATTGACAGAGCAACTGCTCATTCTCATGGAAGGTGCCGTCATCACTGCGCATGTCAGCCAACCTAAAACAGTTGCACAGCAAGCCAAACGATCTGCCGAAATTTTGATCGATTACGCCTTACAAAAAAGCCAGGAACACCCTGCACGCTAAGAACAACTATCCTTGAGTTAGCAGTCACACATTCACGATGCCAATAACCACACCAATTTCCCCTTTAGCGACAAAAGAACGCATAGTTGAATCCGCACTTCAATTGTTTTACGAGAGAGGTTTTCATGCAACTGGCATCGATATGATCTTGACCAAAGCGAACGTATCCAAACCAACTCTTTACAAATACTTCGACTCTAAAGACGCTTTGATTTTAGCTGCACTCCGTCGCCGTGATGAATCAGTCAGACGATGGTTCATTTCAGAAATTGAAGCACGCGCCACATCTCCTAAAGGTCGCATCTTGGCTTTGTTCGATGTGCTGGGAGAATGGTTTCAGGCACCAGACTTTCAAGGATGCATGTTTATCAATGCCACCGCCGAATATGCCCAACACGATCATCCGGTTCATCAAGCGTCGGCTGAGCACAAACGTGTGTTTGGTCTCTACATCCTCACGCTCGCCAAAGACGGGAATGCAGACAATCCAGAAGAACTCACAGCGCAAATCCTGCTACTCATGGAAGGTGCCATCGCCACAGCTCATGTCAGTGGATCTAAATTGGTCGCTCAACATGCACGCAAAACTGTTGACATACTTCTTTCTCGAGCAGCATTCTCCGCATAAGTTCAAATCTATCTTAAAAATTCAATTACGTTCGAGTACGATACCAATTGAGATATTGTCGAATGTCCTACCTCTCTACAATTACGACAACAAAGCTTGCTACACTTATAAAAGGCTCAAGTTGACCATCTTCTCTGACTTAACGTAGACTTGACCCTTCTTTGCAAGAATACGTGATTCAGCCAATCAGCTGAACTCATACTTGAAAAAATTACCATCCCTCTCATTTAGAGGATTTTATCCATCCACTTTATATAAGCGAGGCATATTATGGCACTGCGGTTAGGCGATGAAGCTCCGAATTTCACGGCAGAAACCACGGAAGGTAGCGTCAATTTTCATGAGTGGTTGGGCGATGGTTGGGGCATTCTCTTCTCTCACCCCAAAGACTACACGCCTGTCTGTACAACAGAACTTGGTGCAGTAGCCAAAATCAATGATGAGTTTAAGAAGAGAAATGTAAAGGTCTTAGCGATTAGCGTGGATCCGCTTGATTCTCATAAAGGCTGGATTAACGACATTAACGAGACTCAAAGCTGCACGGTTGGCTATCCTATTATTGCTGACCCTGATAAAACGGTCGCAAATCTCTACGACATGATCCATCCCAATGCCCTAGATAATATGACGGTCCGTTCAGTGTTTATTATCGGACCAGATAAGAAGATCAAATTGACTCTCACCTACCCTGCGTCATGTGGACGTAACTTTGACGAATTGCTTCGTGTCGTCGATTCGTTGCAATTAACGGCCAAGCATAAAGTCGCGACGCCAGCTAACTGGAAAGATGGGGAAGACTGTATCATTACGCCAGCCGTGGCTGATGCCGATGTTCCTTCACTATTTCCAAAGGGCCATCGCGTGGTAAAACCCTACTTGCGATTCACTCCACAGCCAAACAAATAAGCAAGTTAGGTTATCTGAAATACAAAAAGAGCCGCTCTTGAGCGGCTCTTTTTTTGCCTTGCCAATGGGTATCACGAGGAATCTATTGTTGGTGGGTTTCAAACAGAGACACATCTAACTGATACGCACGTCGACAGAGTCGACATCGAAATTCGACACAATCTGTCTGAGAGTTTACCTGACTGACTCGCAAATCTACGGCATGATCGGCCATACATTGCTTTAAACTATGGGCAGCTCCCGCTTCAGTAAATGGCTCATCTCCAATTTGACTTTGACAATTTGAGACCTGAAGACGGTGTCGCATATTGCAATTCTCACACAAGATGCCAACTTTTTCTGGGAGCTCGACCATTTTTACGCTTAAAGACAAGGGATGGACGGCAAAACATTGCTGGATGAATGCAGGACTTTGAAAAACTGGCATAGACGAGTCACTTCCCCTCAAGATATTAAAAAGGCGAGGACCATCATCGGGTCTCAATTGCTGCCCCATCACTCCTCGCAACATGAGGCAAATTAGGGGGTCACTTGACCCTGGAAACCGAAATAACAGCCAGGGCACTTCCCCCTAGGCTAGAGACTTTCTGGCTCGCCCCTGCACCTTAACGACTCTCAAATGGGTTGTCCGACTTTTTAAGTTTACAAACAGTGCGCGTCCAATCTCTGAGAATACGTTGGTCGTCAAACATGAGTTCATAGCGTAAACAAACGATCGGTTCACGTGGAACACCTGGTTGCCCCCCCTTCCCAACCATAGACGCCACCGTATCACCAAAACCTGCAACACCGGCCCCAAATTCCTTAAAGCCCGAGGGGTCTAGCTCGCTTTCTGGTAAGGCAATGCGATACACCCACATCGTTTTCTTATCCAGAAGTGACTTTTCGACTATATGAGGTTTACCAAACTTTTCGCGAATCTCAAGTTGCGTGCGTTCATCCACACCACCATCAAAGTAACGATCTCGCCAATGACTACAACTCATCAGCATCAAGCTCACCAAAACAAACACACTCCATTTCCAGAGATATCTCTTTTGCTTCACGTTACGACTTTGAATCATGTTTATTCTCGGACACTCGCATGAATGATCGAATTAAGGCGAATAACTGAGCAACCATTCCCGTCACGATCAACCCTAATGCCGTGGAAAGCCAGATGGAATCAGGATGATCAAGTCCATGCATCCCTAGAACAAATCCAAGGGCAATACAAATAATCCCAACCGTTCGAGCAATAAGGACTTCAGGACGCTGTCCCAACATACCTTCCATTCCTTCAGCTGAAGAAAGGTTATCCCTTCGCTAGCTTTCGATACCGAATGCGATGAGGAGTATCAGCAGACTTGCCTAATCGTCTCTTACGATCGGCATCATAATCACTATAATTTCCTTCATACCATACCACTTGACTATCCCCTTCAAAAGCCAGAATGTGCGTGGCGATTCGATCAAGAAACCATCGATCATGGCTGGTGACGACGGCACAACCACCAAATTGTTCAAGCCCTTCTTCTAACGCCCGAAGGGTATTCACATCCAGATCATTGGTCGGTTCATCCAAGAGGAGCACATTCGCCCCTTCTCTGAGCATCCGCGCCAAGTGCACCCGATTTCGCTCTCCACCTGAAAGATCTTTCACTTTCTTTTGTTGGTCAGCGCCGGCAAAGTTGAATCGTGAGACGTATCCACGAGAGTTGACCTCTGCTTTGCCCAACGTGATGGTTTCCTGATCCTCGGAAATCACTTCCCAAACTGTACGATTGCCATCAAGCGTACGATCTTGATCCACGTAGCCGAGTGTCACAGTTTCCCCAATCGTAAATTCTCCAACATCCGGTTTTTCGGCCCCCATAATCATCCGAAACAGCGTTGTCTTTCCTGCACCATTTGGACCAATGACACCAACAATTCCACCTCGAGGCAAGGTAAAGGATAGATCTTCAAAAAGGACCTTTTCACCAAATGCTTTTGTCAGCCCTTTTACTTCGATCACGAGATCCCCTAATCGTGGACCAGGTGGAATATAAATCTCTAAATCCTGACTTTCTCGATCTTGCTCTTCACTGACAAGTTGTTCATAGCGTGCCACCCGAGCCTTCCCTTTAGCTTGTCGTCCTTTTGGAGACATACGAATCCACTCCAACTCTCGCTCAAGTGTTTTTCGTCGTTTAGACTCAGACTTCTCTTCCTTTTCTAAACGGCCCTGTTTCTGCTCAAGCCAAGAGGAGTAGTTCCCCTGGAACGGGATGCCGTGCCCGCGGTCCAACTCCAAAATCCAGCCAGCCACATTATCCAAAAAGTACCGATCATGAGTCACAGCAATGACCGTGCCTTTGTACTGCTGTAAATGCTGCTCTAACCATTGGACTGATTCGGCATCAAGATGATTCGTCGGTTCGTCTAATAACAAAATATCTGGCTCTTGAATCATAAGCCGGCAAAGCGCCACGCGACGGCGTTCTCCCCCAGAAAGATGATCCACGATTGAATCAGAGGGCGGACACCTGAGCGCATCCATGGCAATTTCTAATTCATGTTCAAGCTCCCATCCATTAGCTGCCTCGATCTTTTCTTGCAATTGCGCTTGTTTATCAATGAGTTTTTCCATGTCTTCAGGGGACATTTCTTCAGCAAAACGATTGCTCACAGCCTCATACTCTCTCAAATAACCAATGAGCTCGGCTCGTCCTTCTTCGACAACTTCTTTGACTGTCTTGCCTGATTCAAGTTGAGGCTCTTGTTCAAGTAAACCGACGGAATAGCCTTTTGAAAACGTTATTTCACCCAAGTAGTCCTGATCTAGGCCGGCAATAATCTGCAACAAAGAGCTTTTCCCTGAGCCGTTTAGCCCCAGCACCCCAATTTTGGCTCCATAATAAAATGACAAATAAATGTCCTTGAGCACCTGTTTTTTAGGGGGATGAACGCGACCGACTCCAATAAGCGAAAATATGACTTGCTTATCATCTGTACTCATCTCATTACTTTCCTTTAGCTATTTTTCATTAACAATAGAAGCAGGAGCATCGGGAAGCCAACCTTACCAAAGCTGCCGCTGTATCACAAACACCACAATTGCGGTTGCCTCGTGACCAAGACCCATAAATTATGGTACATCTGGAAAATGTTAGAGAGAACAAAATGAAACCGCTAATCGTTAAAAGACAATTCAAAGAATCTCCCGTTGTTTTTCACTTTAGGAATCTAATTTTTCATTGCTTTTGACCGGATGTATTCAATAACTTTGTTACCCTCATTTAGAAAATGCTGTTGATCTCTTTGCGATCGTCCGATACATAGAATTATGTCTTCCCCTCCTATCAATTTTTGCAGTCAATGTGGAACATCCGTTGTCCAAGAAATTCCCCAGAGCGAAGATCGCTTAAGGGCGGTTTGCCCATCGTGCCACACGATTCATTACCAAAACCCTAAAATTGTCGCTGGATGTATCCCTGAATGGGACGGGCAGATTCTCATGTGCCAACGCGCCATTGAACCTCGTGTCGGGTTTTGGACATTCCCGGCAGGCTTTATGGAAATGGGCGAGAGTACTGAAGAAGCTGCCGCCCGCGAAACCATGGAAGAAGCCAAGGCCATTGTTGATATTCAAACCTTGTATGCCGTGTATTCTTTACGACATGTGGACCAAGTCTATGTCATCTTCCGGGGAATCATGAAGCAATTGGAGTTCGGGGCAGGAGAAGAAAGCCTGGACGTGAAGCTCGTCAGTTTAGAGAACATTCCATGGGATCAATTGGCCTTTCCCGTTATCCATGAGGCTCTCAGCCGGTATGTCCAAGATCGCGTCAAAAATAGCTTTGGCACTCACTTCGGAGCCATTGCTCCAATGACGCCAAGCCCCACGTAAGAATCGTCAGCAATTTCACATCCCTTATCAATTTCTACCGCGGCGCGACAGCTCGATGTTCCAATTCAAGCAGTGATTGCTTAATCGGTAGCCCACCACCATACCCAACCAACTTTCCATTCGCACCAATCACACGATGACATGGGACAATAATGGAAATGGGATTCTGGCCATTTGCAGCTCCCACCGCACGTGAGGCATGAGGATTTCCAATACGCGTTGCAATCTCACCATACGAAACTGTTGTTCCATACTGAATAGTTCGAAGAGCCTTCCAGACTTTTTGCTGAAAGTCTGTGCCCTCCGGAGAAAGCTTCACCGTAAATTTAGTGAGTCGACCTTTGAAATAGTGCTCCAACTGCGAAATGACTGTTTCAAACGGTTGCCGAGCTTTCTTCCATTGAGGGTCAATGGCTTGAGGATGCTTCCCATCCTGAAATTGCAGCCGCCCTAATGCCTGATGATCACCAACCAACAGCAGCTGCCCAACTGGACTCCGGAGAAGATAATAAAAGACTTGACTCTCTTGTCTACTCATTAACGACTCCCCTTGAGAGAAAGTTTCGATAAGACCCGCGCTCGTTCCTCTTGTAATTGTTTACGGGTTGGAATTGGGTCGAGAAAGTCCCCTTCTGAGGGAGGAACGGGAAGAGTCTGTAACTTCAACAGCCCCGAGGCCTTAACTTTCTTAGCTAACTCCTTACCCTTCCAGGGGTTATACAAGGGGTCACCAATCAAAACCATTCGCCAACTCACGTACCGTGATGAAAGGTAAAACGCCTCAACTAACGAATAACGCCCCGTGAGTAACAGGCCAAAAAACTCTGAAGGTAAGGGAAACGCATCAAGATAAGGTTCTCCGATTGGACCTAACGTCACGGTAATTCCGCGCTCCAACGCATTCTTACACCATCCTCGTTCGATGTGATCATGAAGACTCACAGCCTCACCAGAAGCAATATGATAGCCAATTGAACCGGGATTAAAGGTAAAAGCATCTTCGTAATGCCGCAGACGGTACCACCCAACATATAGGGCAACATCTGGTGCCTCACCTGGCGCATCAAATCGTTTTTGCGTATTTTCTAATACCACAGGGTAAGAAGTGGTCTGCCTTACAGCATCACTGAGTGATCGGATATCCCGATCATAATGTCCATAGCTCAATGGTTGATCGGAGTCCATGCCCCGTGCATCAAAATACGCTTTTCCTCTCAATCCTTTTTGCTCGGCAAGAATAGCATGATCAATCAGCTGCTTCGTGAGATCAGCCGTCGGTGCATCAAGGCGACTGACCATCATGACAGGAGGTTGAAATGCCCGCCCCCGAGATGGTTGTGGATACCAGGCATACAAGGGATTGGGCAGTTTTCCAGAGGGATGAGCGTAGGCTTGATCCCACCACAACAGACTCAATTCACTATCCACACTCGCATCAGCCTGGGTAAAACTAAATCGTTGTATTTCGTTATTCGCTAAATGCAGAACGCCAACAACACCAAAATATTGTTGCACAACTTGGTACACACGTTCTCGAGTTCTTTCTGAAGGATTGGCTTGCAGAATAGAGACGACCTGCTCTGCTGAACGAAGCTGAGCACGAATATTTGCAAGAGGCCTATCCACGACCGTCCCGGTCGTCTCTGCAGCATGCTGCAAGATTTGGATTTTCCCCGATAGTCCATATAGTCGTTGAAGAATCTTTTGCATGACGACGTCATGAGCTTTTTGCCTCTTGGAATCCTCTAAGAGGTTCAGACGCCGAAACGCCTGTGGTATAGCCTGCTTAAACTGTTGAAGCAACGATTCAATCCCCTGTTGATCCTCCTTTGTAGACTTCGGCGGAGACGAAGATTGCGATTCAAGAATTCCAACCTGCTCGATATCGGTCTTGAGCTCTTCCAGAAACAACACCGACGACTTTTTCCATGCCTTGGCATCTTCTACCCATGACTTTTCTTGTGGTGAAGGACGTGAAGCCTTGACTCGGAGTGGAATACCATAGGTCGTCACAAGCACGCGAACTGTAGAGGCAAGCTTTCTTGATTCTAAGCTTTCTCGAATAGGATGAAGAATGGCCTGTTCATATTCTTCTCGACTTATTGTTTCTTTAGTTGAGATATCCAGTGCAAGAACATGAGACTTGGGAATTCCTCGTTGAGACACATAGTGCTTGGCAACCGACTCACTTTCTTGACTGTTCTTATTTGATACAATCACAATCTGGTTCGGGCCCAACTCGGCATACACAGGTGTTGAAAAAAATGCACACATCACCATAGAGATAATATGGCCCAACCATACCTGATTGTTATTTTCCCTCATCACAATCCCAAGACATTCAACATAAAAGAGTGAAACAAGAACACTGGACTGCCAAAAGGCTCTGGCCGTGTCCGAGGCTCACCCTGAGTTACTACTATTATAACGAACCGAATAGGAAATATGCTGCCTAACAGATCTGATGCTGAATATAATGAGAACCAAAGGACGAACCAACCCTGCGAAATCAAACATGACAGGCTTCGAAAGATGATAGTGAGTAGCTTCTGAGTATTAAGGTCTTATCAGTGACAGAATGGCATCTGTGACCTGTTCTGGAGAGGAATGATCAGTGGGAATAATGTGGTCAGCCACGGCCTGATACTTTGGGGTACGTTCATTTAAAATTTCTTCAATTTCTTCAACAAAGGTTTTTGCACCTGACAATGAAGGGCGTTGAGTGTCACCTCCGATTCGTGAAACAATTGTCGCCACCTCAGCAATAAGCCAATAAGCGACACTGTTGGCCTTGAGAGCGACGACGTTTTCGTCTCTCAAGATTGCTCCTCCACCCGTATCAATCACAAGCCCATCTTGTGTACCTAAGGATTGACAGATATCAGTTTCGATTTGTCGAAAGTGATCCCAGCCAAACTTTTCGACGATTTCGGGAATTGATAACTCCGCCTTTGCCATGACTTCAACATCGGTAGAGACAACCCTGCGTTCTAACCGCTGGCCCAATAATGTGGCCACCGTGCTTTTGCCTGTCCCGCGATACCCAATCAATACAATGTTCATCGAAAATGTTCCTCAAGAATTGCTCGCATCACCTCTATGGGGGCAGACTGCCCAGTCCATCGCTCAAACTGTCCGACAGCTTGATTAACGAACATTTCCACCCCACGAATCGTCTGACAACCCGCCTCACGTGCTTCGCGAAGTAGCTTTGTTTCCAGGGGATTGTACACAATATCCATAACCGTCAACTCAGGCTTCAGGAGCGAACGTGGAACACAACTTTGATCAATGTTTGGATCCATACCAATGGGTGTGCCATGAATCAGCACCTGGGACTGCGCAATCCCGCTTGTCAACATTTCTTGCGTCATAGCTGCCTCATCAACATTTACAGCCGTTCGTTCACGAAGATCTTTGACAAGAGCAGTCCTCTCGGCCTCATCTATACCAAGGAGGGTGAGCCCATCAATTTCTCCTTCAACCGCGAGACCAAAGGCAATGGCTCGAGCGGCTCCACCAGATCCCAAAAGCAACACTCTCTTGCCCTTCAGTTGAGTACCGGACTGGCGAAGAGCTTGAAGCGCCCCAGATGCGTCGGTATTATATCCAGTCAGCTTATCTTCGTTCTTCACAATGGTATTGACTGATCCTATATGACTGGCTGTTGCCTCAATTTCATCCAAATAAGGCATGACCGCGACTTTGTGTGGAATCGTGACACTAAACCCTCGCAAATTACCTAAAGCCCGAATCCCTCGTATCGCACCAGCCACATCCTCCTTGACTGGGAGTGCAAGATAAACGAAGTTCAGTCCTTGCTGACGAAATGCTGCGTTGTGAATTGCGGGGGATAAAGAATGATGAACAGGGTTACCAAGCACACCGCAGAGTTGTGTCTCAGTTGAAATATCCATTTTGTTTACGATAGAGCACGACACAGATGAATAGTGAGAAACAGTGGTCAAATGAGAGTTATCACACACTTATGAGGACAAACTCAACCACATGAGGACAAACTGTCATACGAAACTTTCTCTGGAGGTGCGAAAATGGGTGGTCAGTAAAAATCAAGGAAAGAAAAAAACCGAGGAGGGTATTTCTACCACTCCCCGGTTAAGTATAAAGAAGTGACTCCTCGAGTTATCGAGATGTCTTTTTGCGCGATGGCGCTTTCTTGGCACGTACGGCCGCTTTCTTGACCGGCTTTTTCTTGACGACTTTAGCCATGAACTCACCCCCCTTCTATAACAGTCTAATAAGGTCTTACCGCTGCTTATCGGCTAACCTCCAAAAATCTTAAAGTCTTTTTTCTAGGGAGAGGGGGCTATTTCGTCCCTCAAAATCGAGAGATACGCTTAGGGCAGGAATCAGGGGGAACTTTCAATCCAAAACGAGTCCGATGAAGAAGGATTCACGACCTATCCACCATGATGTCGAGGCAACATGACTGTAAAGGCTGTTCCTTTCCCCAATTCACTCTGGACTGTTATCTGGCCACCATGTAAATCGACAAGGGTTTTGACAATGGCAAGTCCAAGCCCGAGTCCCTCAGTTTCCCCCTCATGATCCGCATGCACTTGATAAAAGGAAGTAAACAATTGAGGTAAGGCCTCTGCCGGAATCCCACACCCAGAGTCAGACACAACAATACTCACCCACTCATTGGGCTCTGAACCCACTTCAACTCGTATGGTTCCCTTCGCTGGCGTAAACTTGATGGCATTGTGGAGCAAATTCGTCACAATCTGGTTGAGTCGATCACTATCACCAACCATGGTCATGTCCGGCTCAGCACAAATCAGGTCTACCTGTTGACATTTTTCTGTCATAACAAACTGAAACTGGGCAAGAACATCTTGAATGAATGGCACCAACGTCACAGGCACATAGGTGATTCGAAGTGTCTGTGATTCAATCCGTGACAGGTCCAGAAGATCGGCAATCATTCTGGTTAGTCGGTCAGTATTGGATTTCATACGCTCTAAGTACATCACTTGGCGTTTCGAGAGCGATTCCCCCACTACCCCTTCGAGTAAATTTTCGATAAACCCCTTCATAGAAGTCAGTGGAGTCCGTAATTCATGGGAACAATGAGAGAGAAAGGCAGATTTGAGACTATCGACTTCTCGCAATCGAGCATTGGCTTTCGCAAGAGCACCATTCAATGTTTCCAAATCAACTGTCCGTTCTTGGACCTTCGCCTCTAAACCAATATTGAGTTGTTCGATCTCTGAATAGGCCGAGGCATTGTCTAAGGCAATCGCCAGTTGACTAGCTACTGTAGTCAATAGGTTCACGTCCTGTGCCGAAAAACTGTTTGCCTCTAAGCGATCTGTGACAAGTGCACCAATGATTCGTTGCTGGACCTTTACCGGGACGGCCACCAATGACTGAGTCTGAAGTTGGGTCATGAGTTGTTGATGAAGCGGATGAAAACCTGGAAACGCTTCTTTCGCATTATCAATCAATAGTGATTTCCCTTTCTTAAAGACCGTCGCTTCATGGCTCCAATCTACAACGGGGATTTCAAAGGACTTCACTGCTTCGGCCAATTCTGGAGGCCCCCCGACCAGTCGACCATCATGCGCCATAGAACGTTGTGGATCATATTCCAAGAAAAAAGCACGTTCATACGGCAAATCGGAAATAATGGTTTCCAGTCCTGCCTGAATGAGCATGTCTCGTTCAAGCATTGAACCAATAGTAAGCCCTACCTGATGAATCATCGTCAATTCCGCTACTCGGCTCCGCAACTCTACCAACATTTGCTCTTGAACGGCATAGGCTTCCCTCAGCTCTTCGTGTTGAGTTTCAGCCATATCAAGCTGTTCTTGGATGGTCTTCCCTTGGGCGTGTAATTCTTGACGATCCTGCCATAACCTCCCAGCCAACCAGCATATCATTCCAGGGACCATGGCCAACCCCATTTTGAGCCATGTCGGAAAATGAGGCGACCATGCCTGAACCATCGCAATAACGGCAAACCCAAGAATCACACCAAGTCCAAGCCAGGCCCAGGCCTTATTCGCCTGAGGTTGCCACGTAAACGTCCATTCGCAATACTCAGCCCCCTCACTAATACAACAGTGATCTTGAACGACGGCGGGC
>JBMYWX010000043.1:0-16243 GCA_049607825.1 Nitrospirales bacterium | reverse complement strand
ATTAATCAGCGATGGGCATTCGCAGTGCAACAGCTGTTATTGATTTAGCTACGTTAGTTAGTAATTTTAATGAAATTAAGCAACAAGCTAAAGGCAGTAAAGTATTAGCCGTATTAAAAGCTAATGCGTATGGTCATGGTTTGGTGCGTATAGCTAAAGCTTTGCCACAAGCAGATGCCTTTGGAGTAGCACGAATTGATGAAGCGCTAGCACTTAGAGCGGGTGGGGTTGTAAAACCAATAGTATTATTAGAGGGCTTTTTTTCTGAAAATGATTATTGATGTCAGCAATAATGGTATTTGAGCAATATATACAGATATGAATAATGTATATACGGTTGCTTTTGATGCGGAAATGGAAATAGCGATTATTATCGTAGCAACAAACAGCAGTTATGGGTAAAAACCGACGAGTAATGGCTAGGGCCACTAACCTTGAATGTAAGATTAGGTAAGATGTTTCTTAGCCGTTTCCTGGTTGATCCGTATCCGGAGCAGGTCAATGTGGGTGCGCAGGTGCTAGAGTTCGTCTGTGCAGGATAATGATATTACCAATTCTTTTTGGTCCTCTCTTTTGAATTGTGAAAAATTTTCCAAATGCTATTTCAATTAATCCAATTTATGAGTGGTTCAAGCTCTACAAGGTCGTGTGTTGCTTGGTAGTTGATGAACGCCCGTAAGTCCATTAACTGGTGATCACTTATGCGTTGTGAGGGGTAGTTCGGCATATAGCCCTTGCCAGGGCTGGCTTTTATTCCGTTTCGGACCGCGTTGTATACGGAAAAGTTAGCACCAAATTTCGTGTGATCGTTCAAGAGCTGATAGGCTACTGGTGAATTCCCAAGAGGGAATGATGTTATTCCTTCATCTTTGTGACAGCTTAGACAGCTCAAGACATAAATGGCTTTTCCGTTGTCGATATTGGGCTCATATTCTGCTGATGCTGTGATTGGTTTTGGCGGTTTGACAAAGGTTGCTGGCGATGCAGGCAAATAAAAGCTTTTCAACCACGAAATGAGGTCTTGGTTCTTGTCGGGCCGTAGAGAGCTAAATTTCAACTTCTTCCAGTCTGATGTAGAAAGATTCAAATCTACGAGCTTTAACTCGAGAGACCAAAAATACGCTAAAACCGCTTGCACTTCCCAATCGTCGAGTTTTCTTCCCATGGCACATTTCATGGCGCAGAGTTGTATAGCTTTAAGCAAATCTTTATTGGCTTCGCTTGCGATATCTCCATATTTCTTCTGATAGTCCCCGTTGTACCAAGACGTCCGGTTGACGATGCCATAAAATGTGGTGCCTGGTAAAAAACGATTTTGGTTTTGAATCGCATAGTCTAATCGTGTTTCTGGATCGCTTACTCTAAGGTCGGGATCTTCTCTATCTACGTTGTGGCAATCGATGCATGCAAAGTATTGAGATTGCATGTCAGTTTTTTGGCCATGAGGTCCTCGAGTGACGCCATGTTTAATAAGTTCTTCACCTTGCTTCACCATTTTGGGGTCGCGCTTTGGAAGATAGTGCGCTGGCATCGGATCTCCTAATTCTTTGAGGACTTGATAGACAGGGGTGTTTCCATCCCACCGACTCATAGGTTTCGTTGGAGCCATGCTCACTAATATCGGTAGTACAAGAAGTAACAGAGTTGATATGAGAAATTGGCGTTTCATGGTTAGTATAAATAGACCAGTCGAAAGATCACACTGCTGTCTTTATCTACACCAGCAGGAACATCGATCTGCCTCCAATGCTCGAGATGAGCTCTAAAATTTTCGACGAAATAGTACGTGAGATTTAGGGTTAATTCGCTAAACACGTCCTGCTTGTCATTCTTGGTATATTCGTCAAATCGCACAACTGGTACCCATTTGGCCTCTCCCTTCGACATCGAGGCAAAGAGAGCTTGGGTATACCAGGCGCGGTTGTGTGCAAAATTGCCGACCCCAAGGTCGTCCTTAGCCCATACATAGGCTCCCATGACGCGAATCACGCCAGGTGTAGGAAAATGTATGAGAGGTATATCGATTTGCACGTCACCGATGACACGATCAAACTCCCGACTATTCGAGTTTTCATTGAATCCATGCATGCCGAAGGTTCCTGCCGAGATCGTAAATGAGTCATAGCCAGTGAGTGGTAGAACTTCGAAGGCAAGACGCCCTGTAAGGGTTGATAGGTTTCCTATCTGAGTGTCTTTGGCATTGCCCGTGTACCCGAGTGTGTAAAACAGGTTATGTGTTAACCACCCGGATAGATGGATTCCTTGGCGCGGTGAGGCGAGGGTTCCATTGTTGTCGGCTCCACCAAACGTTTGGCTTAGTACCGCATTCTGTTTAAGTGTAATTTGTCGCGAGGCATGAAGTGTGTCATTGATGTCGGGGTATGTGGCGCTCGTCCATGAAACACGAGCATTTAGCCAATCGGTCGGATTGTAACTAAGAGTTGCAAGGTTGGAACTGAATCGATAGTTTTTTGCTTCCTCTAGATTCCACCGCATGAACCCTGAGACATCCTTGTAGATTCCGCCTCCGACATAGAGCCTCGCATCGTGGAAAGGTCTGATTCGGTCAACTCCATTTTTTCGCTCATATGGTTGGGATGATAGCCACGCTCCCAACGGCATGGTGCGATCGAGCTTTATCAAATCTTGAACGCGTTTATCCTCTCGCTCTTCTCTATAGAATCTATAGCCATTCTGTAAGAACTGCCTGCCTGCATAATTGAGGGTGGGAGGCGCCAAATGACATTTGCTGCACTTCAGTTCATATTGCCTGGTGAATTGAGGGAGTGCATATGCGTTGGGTAACACCATGAAAGTGAAATAGAAGCAGATCGAGGATATCGTGAAAAGTATAAGGATGATGGAATCCCAACGTGGATGGTTCATCACTGATGTCCTTTTTCACTGAAGAATTTTACTCAGTAATTATTGATAACGCCTGGTTATCAAGCGTGTGTTGTATCAAAACAAATAAAACTGCAATGAACATACCAAGAGTGGGGAAGGATAGTTTCGGGGAAATGAATCTCAGTGAACTCGTTGGTTCGGTATAGCATGGTCCTTAAAAAGTTAGGAATTAAAAGGAATAACTAGAAGAGAAAAGGAAGGAATGTATCCTAGCAGATACGCGGATGTATCCATTTATCGAACATAATTTTTGCAAATGTCCTGTGAAGAAAGAGGTTCTTCGAATTTATTTGTTTAGGGTATACGTGGACCAGGTCGAAAGAGAGACCTTTGAGTGAGAATTGGGGGCGGATGGTCCACACATAGTCGTTGTCGCCATAGTAAGCTTAGTGGTTTGTGATTAGTCTCCTTCCAGTGAGTAGTGCAACGAAGCCAAATAACATCAGACCAAAGGTTGCTGGTTCAGGTATTGGCGCGGGTGCTGGTGTGGGTAGCGGCCCTGCTCCCGAGCCTAAGGTTATCCCGTTGCTGATCTGATAGGCACCGCCTGGTCCACTAGGTGGCTGGGTTGTTTGCCAAAAGAACACAATCGTCTCTCCTGACCCCCAACCAGTTTCATTCGTCATCCATTGCAGGCTACCATCGCTCAGTAATTCGATACTGAAATCTCCACCTGGCCCCAGTGCAGCATTCGTGTCTGATGAGCTGAACCCAGCGACGCCGTTAAATCCTTCGGCTGGGAAACCCAGGCTGAATTCCATTGCATCCTCGAATGGTACAACAATCGCTGGTTGAGGAAAGGGTGGATCGTTTGGAAAATCTACTCCCGGTGTTATCGCATGCACATAGGTGTAAATCGTTCCTGGAGGATTGGTCGGCGGTATACATGCCGCTGACCCTGTTGGGCATGAGACGCTGCCTTGCAGATCTCCAAGACTGTCTCCCGCGGCATTGACGAAGGAGCTGTCCACCGTTGGTCCAACGGGACCAACGATTTGAGGGCCTAGTGTGAGGCCATCAAGGTCTAAAGCCGCAATCGTTACGGCGCTGACGCGTCCAATGGTTAGAATGATCAGACTAACGAATACCAGGATTCCAATGCGAGATGGGTTCATTTTGGTCGTGCTCCTTATTGTTACAATTTCACAACCTCATATGTTCCTATATTAACGCAGGGTCAAGGTGGTAACAAGATCGTCCTGTGATGTACTCAACCTTAATCCGTGGTTCCGTTTCAAATTTCAATCGTCAGTAGTGGTCTAACTGTGACTCTATGAAATAGGTTGTTTCTTAGGTGAGATTTGGTTGATCTGGGCGCGAACGAGGTCGATGTGGGTGCGTAAATGATAGAGTTGGTCGGCGTAGGACAATGGTGTTTCTACCTGCTTCACTTCTGTTTCGAGTGCTTTTATGGCAGCGTTGAGTTCTTCTGGTTTCATCTCACCAGTATCCAATCGTTTTTCGATGCGCTCTAAATCTTCATACCATCGATAGATGCGAGAACGTACTCTCCAGCGATACAGAGGTGGGAAGAGTTTGAATAATGGGATGATGAGTGCGGCTAATGGAATCAGCATCACCACCAGTCGATCGATCAAGGTGGCAGCCCAGAACGGCAGAAAGCGTTGGAGAAACGATGGACCACGCTTGTGGAAGCGTTGGGCCTCTTTGCCCAACGGGATGGATACGTAACGATCAGTTGGAAATTCTCCTGCTGAATGAAACAGCCCATCCCCGCCGACAATCTTAGGTGCTGATAACAGTAGTAGATCAACTAATGCTGGGTGGAAATCTTCGCGAGCCACGAGCATGGCTGTCACCCCAATCATTTGACGATCTTCCGGTGGTCGATCACTGGCGAGGTCTATGGCACCAGCTGGTAATGTGAGTGGTGACAGATAGCGACGATGGAGATGGTAGGCCTTGGCCCGTGGTAGATCCATCAAGGCAATCCCAGGCGTCCGTAACAGCGTTTGCACTTCCATCGACTTTTCACCACTGACCATAAATAACGCATCCAATTCACCTGCTCGAAGAGCCTTGCTCGCTGTGGTCGTATTCAATTCGCTAAATTTCTTTCCCGCTACGCTGTTCAACTGAAGTAATTCATTCGTCAGTCTCTGTGTACCGCTCCCTGGAGTCCCACGGTTGACTCTTTGCTCGGTCAGACCAGATAGTCTGATTGGTGCAGGCTCTAGTCGGTGAAAGATCCATAACGGTTCATAATAGAGGCTCGCGAGTGCACGCAGCTGCGTGCCTCCCGATACGTTGTTCAATGGTGTGCCACCTTGTATCAATGCGATATCTACGGTTCCTTCTGCTAGCAACGCGGCATTCTCGTCGCTACCCGCTGTATTCTGTAGTTTGAGTTCGATGTCGTTGGCTGCGAGAATGTCACGCATAGCTAACCCAAAGGCATGATATGCACCAGTCGGACTTCCCGTGGCCAGAGTTATCACCTTTGGAGGGGCTGGTTCTACAAACTGGTAGGCCAGGAGAAAGCCAGCCAGGACAAGTAACACCGCAAGGCCAGAGCTTTTGAGTAATGAAGAGTTCACGGAAAAAATAATTCCTCCGAGACGAATGAGAGTATCAATGGAAGAAACGGAACCTCGGTAAGGCGCATCAAATGTTTCATTTCCTTATCGTACTTGCGATACTAGCATACTGTAATAAATCACAAAACATTCGTGTCGAGGGCACAGGGCAAACAAGAGAAAGGTAGGGAGATAAGCAATGGCTAAAAGCACGACCACCTATTGGAATCCATTCATTCCCGAAAACAATGACAAATGGGAACCTATTGAAGGTTCTGATGGTATGTTGGAGCAGCTGACATTGGCCATGGACGAAGAGTCAGGCGATTACACTCGTTTAACTCGTTTTAAACCTGGTACTGATACCACGCCCTTTGGTGCAAAGAGTCATGATTATCCGGAAGAAATTTTTATTATTAAAGGTCGGATCTACGATGCGGCCTTTGATCGATGGCTGGAGGTAGGAGATTATGCTAGCCGACCTCCAGGCGAGGTGCATGGTCCCTTTCAAGCTGAAGGTGAATGCATCGTGTTAGAAATGTCGTATCCGAGCCAAGCCAATAAGTAAATCTATTGATCGTGTTCTAACTAGAGGCCCAAAGAGACCTGATCCCGGTTCTAGGTTCCTTGAAACAATTGATGTTACAATTATCAACGATATTCATCGTTCATACATAAAGCTTTCAACACATGAGGAGTTAGTGATATGCCCCCACTTCGATCAAGGACGTCCACTCAAGGCCGAAATATGGCTGGGGCCAGAGCGCTCTGGCGAGCCACGGGAATGAAAAATGATGATTTTGGTAAACCCATTATTGCCATTGCGAATTCCTTTACCCAATTTGTGCCGGGGCATGTGCATTTGCATGATCTAGGTCAACTTGTTGCCAGGGAGATTGAAAAAGTCGGAGCGGTGGCGAAAGAGTTCAACACGATTGCGGTTGATGATGGCATTGCGATGGGGCATGACGGGATGTTGTATAGCTTACCCTCAAGGGACATTATCTCGGATTCCGTCGAATATATGGTGAATGCGCATTGTGCTGATGCCATCGTCTGTATTTCGAATTGCGATAAAATTACCCCAGGTATGTTAAACGCGACATTGCGTTTGAATATTCCGACCATTTTTGTGTCGGGTGGTCCGATGGAAGCGGGACGAACGAAGTTGGCAGATCATGGGACAAATCTTATTCATGCAATCGTGAAGGCGGCGGATGAAAAGCTTTCTGATAGTGAGGTCGAGGAATATGAGCGCTCGGCTTGTCCAACGTGTGGATCGTGTTCTGGCATGTTCACGGCGAATTCCATGAATTGTTTGACTGAGGTGTTAGGGCTTGCATTACCTGGGAACGGGTCTATGCTTGCCACTCATGCTGATCGCAAGGAGTTGTTTTTGGAAGCAGGCCGTCAGATTGTCTCGCTCTGTAAACAATACTATGAGAAAGATGATGAAACAGTTCTTCCTCGAAGCATTGCCTCCTATGATGCCTTCGCCAATGCGATGAGTATGGATATCGCGATGGGAGGTTCGACCAACACGATTCTTCACTTATTGGCTGCAGCTCAGGAGGCAGGCGTTGATTTCACGTTAAAAGATATTGATCAGTTATCCAGAAAAGTGCCAAATCTCTGTAAAGCGGCTCCAGCGATTGATAAATATCATATGGAAGATGTGCATCGGGCCGGGGGCATGATGGGGATTCTAGGAGAACTGAATCGAGGAGGTTTACTCAATACGAAAGTCAGGAGTGTTCATGGCTCTTCGCTGGAAGAATCCCTCAATCACTGGGATGTGGTGGTGACGAACAGTGAGGATGTGAAGACATTCTTTCGCGCAGGCCCGGCCGGTATTCCAACCCAAACAGCGTTCAGTCAGGACACGCGTTATGACACCTTAGATCTTGACCGCCAGAATGGCTGCATTCGGCATATTGACCATGCCTATAGTCAGCAAGGTGGGCTTGCCGTTCTCTATGGCAATATTGCGGAGAATGGCTGTATCGTCAAAACGGCAGGGGTGGATGAAAAAAGTTGGGTTTTTTCAGGACCTGCTCGTGTCTTCGAATCTCAGGATTCAGCCGTCGAAGCCATTTTGGGTAATCAGATTCGTGCTGGCGATGTTGTCGTTATTCGCTATGAGGGCCCCAAAGGCGGGCCCGGCATGCAAGAAATGTTGTATCCCACCAGTTATCTCAAATCAAAAGGCTTAGGTGCTGCCTGTGCGCTTCTCACTGATGGGCGTTTCTCGGGTGGCACGTCTGGGCTTTCTATCGGTCATGCTTCTCCAGAAGCTGCCGAAGGCGGTGCTATTGGACTTGTGGAAGAAAGTGATGACATACAAATCGATATTCCCAAGCGAACGATCCAACTCAATATTTCCAATGATGAGTTAGCCAAACGGCGAAGACACATGGAATCTAAGGGACAGGATGCCTGGACGCCAACGGAAAAAAGAACCCGCGTAGTTTCATCTGCACTCAAGGCCTATGCCGCGTTAACGACAAGTGCGGACAAAGGGGCTATCCGAAGCGTTGATCAGCTCAAAAAATAATCTGTCTTGGGACAATTTCCTGACTCACATCAAAAAGGAAACTGTCCCGAGCTTCCTCCTCCATTCCAGCACTGCAATACGTTATCTCACATAACTCAATCAAATTTTCCTTGTAGCGAATGAAAGAGTGATCCGTGGGTGAATCTAAGCAACTGAAACATTACTTTGATAAAGATCTTGCGGTGATGCTTGCAGATAAGATCTGTCCAGTGTATTCAGGATTTAAAAAACAGGCTTTCGTGAAAGAAGTGGTTTTAGCAGTACAAGAGTTAGAGTTGAAACAGCGAGTTGCAACGATCGCTGATGCTCTATTTCAAGAGTTGCCGTCTGATTACACGAAAACCCTGAATATATTTGCTGAGATTCTAGGTCCTGAAAATAGAAAAGAAACTGGAATGTTTACGGAAGGGTACTGGCTGATGCCGGTGGCCTATTATGTCGAAAAGTACGGGATAGAACACTTTACTGAGTCGGTCCGCTTCATTGAGGAACTGACAAAACGTCATACAGGGGAATATGCCATACGACCATTCTTAGTGACGTATCCTTTAAAAACATTAAAAGTCATGAGTCGATGGTCAAAGAGTAACAATACTCATGTTCGTCGCCTTGCGAGTGAAGGATTGCGGCCACGATTACCCTAGGCGAAAAAACTCAGCATGTTTTCAGGCGATCCTTCTCCCGTGATTGGCATTTTGGAGAATCTCAAATCAGATACATCGCCTTTTGTCAGGAAATCTGTGGCGAATAATATGAATGATTTCCTCAAGGAAAACTATGATGAAACAATGTTGGTGTTAAAACGATGGAGAATGAATGCGAGTAACGAAACCCGTTGGGTCATCAAGCATGCACTGCGAAATGAAATTAAGAAAAACAATGAAGAAGCCTTAACCCTTGTTCGATGAATATGAATCTAAGCAACGGCCGAGGATAGACAATTGGAAGAAAGCATGGGTGACATCGAGATTAAACCAATATCCCAGAAAAACTATCACGAGTTATCTGTCATGGTTGGTGAACTGTTGAAAGAGATTATGGATACGATAGATGAAAAGGCTTTCAATTATGATAAAGATGAAACTGAAGCCAGGGCAAAGGAGTTACTGAAGCAAGAGAAGTATTGGGTATTCATCGCCGAAAAAAAAGAATCCGCGTCGATTGTTGGCTTTGTGTCACTGTATGAAAGCTATGCACTCTATTCAGAGGGGGCCTATGGCACGATTCCAGAGCTCTATGTCCGGCCCACTTGGCGATCTCAAAGTATAGGTAGAGGTCTTCTGGAACAGGCCAGAGAATTTGCCACAATCAAAGGATGGAGAAGACTTGAAGTCACCACACCTCCATTACCGCAGTTTGAAAAAACATTGTCTTTCTATCAAGCCAATGGCTTTGAAACATCTGGTGGGAAAAAATTGAAGATAAACATATAAATGTCTAGCACTAGCATTTTCTCTCCTCCTTTCATTCTTGTGGTCGTTTCAATCAGCAGCCATCGAAGTTCTCAAAAAAATCATGCAAAATCATTCAAAGACAAACCGATTTGAAAACCATTCAAAAACGGTTTTCGTCATTATTGTCGTCTTGGTTGTTCTTGTATCTGATTTAGTTCTCACTGGGATCTATCATATTCAGAAATATGGGACGATTCATAAGTATGCCGATCGCAGGGCACTACGAGAGCAATCTCCCGTGTTTCACCATACGTTAAAACCCAATGGTCATCAGACGGAACAAAAATGGGGTCACCTTTCCAGTCCGTTCTATACGAATTCGCTCGGCTTTAAAGATCGAAAAATTCGAGACGTTCCTTTAACGACTTCTCAGTATCGCTTTCTTTTTATTGGTGATTCGTTTACCGAAGGGATTGGATTCGAATACGAGAAGACCTTTGTTGGACATGTTGACGCAGCTCTAGCCCCTGCTGGGATTGAAGTTCTTAATGCGGCTGTATCCTCCTATTCGCCAATTCTTTACTTCAAGAAGGTAGAGCATTTACTAGAGACTGTGGGATTGGATTTTGAGCATCTCATCGTATTCCTAGACATTTCTGATATTGAGGATGAAGTTAAACGTTATGAGCTTCGCGATGGACGAGTCGTAGGACTGATGGAGCAGACATCAAAGATGAAAGAATTTGTGTATGAATATACCGGATTGATGAAAAATATTTGGACCTTGAGTCTTAAATTGCAAAAGGCGATATCCCCGACTCATGAAGGTCTACGTTCTCAAGAAGAACGCCAGTATGGGATTAATCAAAAGAAAAGCTTGTGGACAATTGATGACAAAGTATTTCAGGCGTATGGGCGAGAAGGTTTAGTGAAGGCACAGCATTATATGGGTTTGCTCCATCAGTTACTGCTGAAACATCAGA
This sequence comes from Nitrospirales bacterium, assembly GCA_049607825.1. Taxonomy (GTDB): domain Bacteria; phylum Nitrospirota; class Nitrospiria; order Nitrospirales; family UBA8639; genus JAGQKC01. The sequence goes on along the minus strand of JBMYWX010000043.1, from coordinate 5,868 downwards.
AGGAAATGACTCTTGCGGTGTATCCATGGCCAGACCAAATTGTTCATGAAGATCTCCATTCTCGACAGGTTATTTTTTGGCAGGACTGGGCTAACCAACATTCAGTAACGTTTTTCGACTTCTTCCCTGTGTTTATCTCATCTGAGTCTGACGCTAAGGATGTTCTCAGTAAAAACTTTATTGAAGGTGATGTGCATTGGAATGAACGAGGTCATGAACGCATAGCACACGAACTACTCAAGAAAATGCGAGATTCGTTTTCCGGGGTTCTTCATGACCAAGAGGTTGGATGAAACGACATTGGGAATATGCCGTACCTTGAATTTCCCTCAAATTCTAGAACGCTTCCTCTTGAACCGAATTTGTCAATTTTCCTATGTGTTCAATTTCAATAGAGATTTGATCTCCAGTTTGAAGAAAGACTGGCGGGTTCCGAGCAAATCCAACGCCTGGAGGTGTGCCAGTGAGGATCACTGTGCCGGGTAGCAGGGTCGTGCCCTGACTTAGAAAATTTATGAGTGTTGGGATATCAAAAATCATATCTGATGTATTCGAGTCTTGCATTGTTTTGCCGTTGAGAGTGGTTGTGATGTTGAGGTTATTTGGATGAGGAATTTGGTCTTTGGTTACGATGGAGGGACCTAGCGGGCAAAAGGTGTCAAAAGATTTTCCTCGACACCACTGCTTTCCGCCACCATCTTTTTGCCATCGACGTGCACTGACATCGTTTGCACACGTGTAGCCAAGCACATAATCAAGTGCGTCATTCCGAGAGACATTTTTTGCCTCTTTCCTAATAACCACTGCTAGTTCACATTCATAGTCAACTTGTCCTGTGGCCACTTTGGGAATCACAATTGGATCTCCTGGATTATTTAACGCATTGGCTGCCTTGATGAAGAGGACGGGGTATTCTGGAATTTTGGCTCCTGTCTCTTCCGCATGAGCTCTATAGTTTAGTCCAATACAGAGTATGGTAGGTGGAACAATTGGTGCCAACAGTTTGGTGACTGTTGTGGTCTGATTCGTGACCGTGTAATTTTCAAAAATTGCACCGTCAATGAGTCGAGCTGTCTGGTCATCAATTGGTTCCCCATAGTTGATTTGACCAGTGAAATCTTGAAATCTTATGATTTTCATGCCTGAATATTCCTTCACTGATAGAGGGGTTGTTGAAAAGCCCAGTGTACGTATTCGTTATGGAGAAAGAAATAGGGCTGAAAAGGAAACGGTAGGTAGGGCGTAAGGATAACTTAGTGTCACAGCCGATGCCTTGATTCCCGAGTGGCCGCAAGGCATGGTAGACTGCCACATCATCCTAAAATCCTATCTCTTATCTGTGGAGGAAAACTTGTGATCACGACTAAATGGGAAGAATTATCCAATCGATTGAAGCAGACTTTGGGCCTCTCACATGCCCCTATAGCTATCACATTCTCTCATGAAGCACCGGAGGGTGTCTCGATCCATGATGGAGTGATTCCTGATCCAAGTGCAGATGGACGTACTGGAAAAGTGACGGCTGGCTGTGTGTTTTGGATCCATTCTAAGGATCGTACTTTCACGACTAAAGCAGAGGATCATTTTAATTGTAGTGTGGGGAGTGTTACACATGGTCTCAAAATGCTTGGTGATGTGATGCAGAACGAGGATGTTCAGGGTCTCTTGGAGAGTAAGTGGGTGACTCCTGACGAAGCCATGCAGCTGCCAGTCGTCAAGACTCGATATCAATATATCACCTATGGTCCTGTTTCTCAGGTAAGCATAGATCCCGATGTCATCCTGCTTCGTTTGAGCGCGTATCAAGGAATGGTGCTCCACGATGCTTTTGGTGATATGGCGATTGTTGGTAAGCCGCAATGTCATATTGTTCCACTCGCAAAGGAAGAGAATCAGATTGCGATGAGTACGGGTTGTACGTTGAGCCGCATTCGCACAGGTATGTCTCCAGATGAAATGACCTGTACGATTCCCGCAAGTCGATTTGCCGAGGTTGTTACAAAATTAGAGGCCAGGTGTGAGGCCAATGCTGTAGTCGCAAGCTATGCTAATGCAGATGGTCGTCGATTTCCCAAACGTTAACGAGATGCCAACAGAAAAACGAGGAATTGTGAGTCATCCTTCAGCACCAACGAGCCAAACTGGTGAGAGTCTTCAACAACTGGGAGCCATCCTACTTATTTCTTGTTATGAGTTGGGGCATCAGCCGATAGGTCTGGCTCAGCCTGCCGGATTCCTTGAGCAAAAGGGCTATGCCCCTTTTACCTTAGATTTGTCGGTGGAAGACTTTGATGTGCTGCGGGTTGAGCAGGCACGTGTGGTGGGTATATCCGTTCCCATGCATACGGCGCTTTCTTTGGGATGCCAAGTGGCTGAGCGTATTCGTCACGTCAACCCCAAGACGCATATTTGTTTTTATGGACTTTACGCCTCTCTGAACGCGGAATATTTACTAGAGAACCTTGCTGATTCCGTGATTGGTGGTGAATATGAAGTGCCATTGGTGAATCTTCTCGAACAATTGGCCAACCCACAAATCTGTTTTCAAACGTCGAATGACTCTAATTCAGTCTTTACGACGCAGGTTGAGGGCGTTAGTCGTATTAGCTCGGTCGTTCCCCCTTTCTTGAAACGAACGAGTTGGCCTTCTCGTCATTCAACAACTGATAGGATAAATGACGGAGGATTTCCTACTCCCTTACGCGCTCGACTTTCTCCTCTGTGTGAATATGCTCGTTTAGAATATCAGGGGCAGGAGCATGTGGTGGGATATGTTGAGGCCAGTCGAGGGTGTTTACATACCTGTTTGCATTGTCCCATCGTGCCTGTCTATCAGGGGAAATTTTTCTTGTTCCCGGCTCAAGCTGTGTTGGCAGATATTCGACAACAGGTAAAAAATGGTGCTGTACACGTCACTTTTGGTGACCCAGACTTTTTGAACGGGCCTGGGCACTCTCTGAACATCGTTCGGGCCATGCATGAAGAGTTTCCTCATGTGACCTTCGATTTTACCACTAAAATTGAACATATTCTAAAGCACCAATCGCTCTTTGAAGAATTTAGCCAACTCGGATGTCTGTTTGTTATTTCTGCAGTGGAGTCATTTAGTGAGACTGTGCTCATTCACTTGGATAAGGGACATACGCGACAAGATATTTTTCTGGCGCACGAGGTTCTTCAGTCAGTTGGCATTACCCTTCGTCCCTCACTGGTCGCCTTTACTCCATGGACCTCCTTAGAAGACTATGCTGAAATGTTTGACTTGGTTGAACAACAGGGGCTCATCGACTGTATCGACCCCGTTCAATATAGTGTTCGACTCTTGGTTCCTCCTGGCTCGGCCTTGTTGACTCCTCCAGAGACCCACTCTACCCCGATAGCTCAGTTTCTGGGGGCACTGGATCAACAGAAATTTCAACATATCTGGACCCACCCAGATCCACGTATGGACTCGTTACAACAATCGGTAACAAGGGTTGTGGAACATAGTACTAAGTTGAAGGAAGATCCAGAATACACATTTTATCGTTTGTGGGAATTGGTATACGACACCGCAAGGTTGGATTTTTCTGCATTGAATAAAACGGTATCCAAGAATTCTGATCGTGTGCGTCCTCCTCGGATGACTGAACCGTGGTTTTGTTGTGCGGAGCCGACAACTGCACAATTGGATTCTATTGAATGTTCTTCCAAGGCTTGAGGCCGCCAATTACGTAAAAGGCGCGATTCTTTGCCATTCACGTATCGTTTTGGCATTTGTCATTAATCCTTCCTGCGTTCGGACTGTTTCATGGCACATCTCCTACTTCTTCTTCCATCGATGAGTTACAGGGGAGAGGCTTTTCTGGAAGCCGCCAACAAGGTCGGTGTTTCTCTGACGGTTGCAGGAGATGCCCCACCAGATTTTCTGAAATATTCACCTGCTAGTTTTCTGACCCTTGACTTACACAATCCCAAAGCCGCAATCCCTTCCGTTGTGGCGTTTGCTAAAACCTTTCCCATTGATGTTGTACTTGGGGTAAACGACCACACCGCTGTATTGGCATCGTCTCTATCTGCTGCTTTGGGTCTCGCTGCGAATTCAATTGATTCGGTGCAAGCGGCAAGCAATAAGCTAATGATGCGAAGGCTGTTGCAGAAGGCAGGTCTTCCTTGTCCAAACTTTGTCGTGGCAAGGTTTGACAAGAATCCTACAGATATTGTCCAACAGGTAACCTTTCCTTGTGTGCTAAAACCCCTAACCTTGTCGGGTAGTTGTGGTGTGATACGTGCAGATGATCCAGAGAGTTTTCAGAAGGCCTTTTTCCGGATTGGTAATCTGTTAAAGACCTTTACAAAAACAGGTCAAGATGGCTCTCGTCATCAAATACTCATCGAGGACTTTATCCCCGGATTCGAAGTAGCGTTAGAGGGACTTCTCACAAAGGATGCCTTTTATCCCCTGGCTCTGTTTGACAAGCCTGACCCACTCGATGGTCCTTATTTTGAAGAAACCATCTATGTCACGCCTTCTCGTCTTGCATCCGAGATGCAAGCACGCATTGCTGAATCTCTAAGTCAAGCAGCGCGTGCGATTGGACTTCAAGAAGGGCCTATCCATGGTGAGTTACGAATTAACGATCAAAATATTTGGGTTATTGAGGTGGCGGCACGAAGTATTGGAGGGAAATGCTCGCGAATGTTGGAGTTTGGGACTGGTCGTTCTTTAGAGGAACTGATTCTGCTTCATGCATTGGGAGAAGAACTTCCGCGTTTAGACCTTACGAGGCGCGCTGCGGGAGTCATGATGATCCCGATCCCGCAAGGGGGTATATTAGAAAGAGTCGACGGTCAAGACGAAGCCCGACAGGCTGCTGGGATTGAGGAGTTGGTTATGACGGCGCAGCCAGGAGATGAACTTGTGCCGTTGCCAGAAGGTAAGCGATATCTTGGATTTATTTTAGCAAGAGGAACACTGCCGGAAGAGGTAGAGGAAATACTGAGAGAAGCTTATCAACGGTTAACGGTCGTGATGCGGCCCGATAATACGAATATGACTTGCCAAAAAACCTACCGCGTATGAAATCCTAGGTTTCCTAGATTTAGTACGGACAAAGGGGTATTTACCAAGTTACAAAAATTCCCCTCCTTTGTAAGGAGGGGATAGGGGAGGTAGATTCGTAGCCTGCGCTTACGAAGCCCAGAGAAGCTTCAAGCAGTGTTAGGACGGTATAATTTCTTTAGCCGTGGCCACCATCCAGGCATCTAAACTGCCCACCTGTTCTGCAACATCTTTAATTTCAGTTAAGTCATGTATCCAGGTTCCTTGAATTTCTTCCTCATTGCCCGTAATTTCTTTTTTGATTGTTTCAATTTCAGCATCGAATCTTTCTAGGGGCTGAGACTCAATCCGTCGAATTCTTCTCTTTCCAAACATGGTCCCATCAGCATCTAGATCACAAACAAAATACACCAGGTCAAGACGACCATCAGGTAGGGTTTTGACCACCATTCGATAGGTCGTTCCCTGTTTTGAATGGATAATGGCAGCCTTATAAAATCGTTCGCCTTTGGAGGGATCGACCTCGACAGCTGTTAGGTCAATCATTGGTTTGGGTGGTGCTGCGGGGGCTGAATCAACTTCTCCCATAGGGGCTACTCCTTATGTATTCAAAAAACAATGAATTCTTTCGTTACGACATGAGCTTAACAAGCAACAGTGGCGGGAGCAAGTTGTGCCCGAAACAGTTTGAGCTTCCTAGTTTAGAATGACTCAGAGCATTAGGGGCGTACTGGAGTGCCCCCCGAATTTTAGACCAGGGTTATGTTAGGTTTTCCTCAACCTGAGGAGGATTAACATGAAGAAGCAGCGCTTCACGGAGGAACAAA
>JBMYWX010000042.1:5340-16249 GCA_049607825.1 Nitrospirales bacterium | reverse complement strand
ACCATGATCATAAACAATATACCAACTCTTAAGACGGACCAGGCTATACGTAGCGATGTGACTCCCACGGCTTGCATGGCAATGAGCTCGCGATGATTCGCCAAAGCGCCAAGTCCCACGATACTCCCGAGTAATGCAGTAATAGGGGCGAGGTCAATGATTCGACTGGGAGTCGTGAAGAGTACATGAGTCACGGCATGCCAGAGTTCATAGTGGCCGGTCCCAACTTGCTCAAGTTCCTCGACAAAAATAAAAAAGCTGAAAATGAGAACGAATAAGGAAAGCATGAGTGCATAGCTGGTGATGACGGATGTGGCAATATAGCGGTCAAGAATTTTCATAGTATTGGTTGATTGGCGGCTAACAATAGGCTTGTTGAGTGCAGAAAACTCTATTTTTGAGGCAATATTGTGATCAAAATTATTAGAATCGAAAACGTTGCAGAAGTCTCGGTGGGTAATAGGTGACAAGTAAGATGATCGCTAAGAGTGCATTGACCCACCAAATTCCAGGCATCAAGGGATGCACCATCCCTTGTTCGACCCACATCATGGCTACCGCTCCGAGGTTGTAGTAAATGGCGAATGCAATGATGGCAACAAAAATTTTGGCATATTTCCCCTGTCGTGGTGTGGCACGACTTAAGGGAATACCGAGGAATGCTAAAAGCATTGTCGATAGGCCAGTTGAGAGACGCCATTGAAATTCAGCTATTTCCTTCGGATTAGAAGAGTTGGCTAATTTCGCATTGGGCGAGGCTTTCCGAGTAGAGTAGATTGATTGTTTAGGACTTGGAAAAATCGTGAGTTCTTTGAATTCACTGATCCTATTTATGCCCTCAAGTCGCGAGAGTTTGTACTCGTATCCATCCACAAGGACTGGTAGGATCCGTTGGTTGGCAGGGTCGGGTCGTTCATAGGCTTCCTTCGCTGAAAGTACCCGTATCTTGTCACCTTTTTCTGATTGGACAAATACATGTTTAATTTTTTTACCTTGGTGATCAATGTCTTTCATAAATATCACGAGGGAGCCATCGTCTTTTTTTCGCTCATAAAATCGACCTGCCTCAAGGTCAGACAGACGAAACCCTGTATCAGCTTTGGCCAGCATTTCATAACTTTGTTGATACGCCCAGGGACGAATGACCAGAGACAGACTGCTCACAATTAGCGAGAGGACTAACGCGACGAAGAACACGACCTTGACGATTTTGAATGGGCTCACTCCGCATGCAGCGAGAGCTGTGATTTCTAATTCCATATGAAGTCGTCCAAGCCCAAGAACAATGGAGAGGAGTAAGGCAATGGGGAGGAGCACTTCAAAGGCTATGATGACTTTGTACAGAATGAGGGTGAAAATCATCCCTGTTGGTAGTTGTGCCTCGACGGCCCGGCCTAAATACCGGACCCAATTAAAACTGATAAAAATGGTGGTGATGATACTCGTGATGACGAAGAAGGGTTTGGCAATTTCTCTGGTCAGATATCGTTCGAGTAACATGGGCTTAATTCAATAGATTATGGTTACCGTACCATTAATGCCTGCCCGAATGAAGGGGATTGAATGCGGAATCATCTTGATAAGGAAAACGATACCTTCTTTTCTGAATTTCGTTAGAGCCGCACAATATGGTAGAAGGTGGTGACCTTACAATCATTTTAGCGTAGGTGAACATGAAAACAATTATTTTAAGTGCTGGGCAGGGTCGACGGTTGTTACCTCTGACAGCTGAGAACCCCAAATGTTTATTGCAAATTGGTGGAAAGTCCCTGCTTGAGTGGCAATTGCAGGAACTAAAAAAGTGTGGAATCGATGAGGTGTCCGTGGTTGTTGGCTATGGAGCGGATAAAGTGGAAGGTTTGCTCCACCGTCAGGGGCACACTAGTTGGGTAAGCACTCTTTATAATCCATTTTATGCGGTGGCGGACAATTTGGGAAGCTGTTGGGTTGCTCGTCATGAAATGTCAGAAGAGTTTATTTTGCTAAATGGTGATACACTTTTTGAATCCAAGATACCGCAACAATTGTGTGCCTCACCTTCCCATCCAGTAACACTTGTGACCGATTCTAAGGGAACTTATGATGCTGATGATATGAAAGTTATTGTGCAAGGAGAGAAGCTGGCCAAGGTTGGGAAAACTATTCCTATACGTGAGACTCATGGAGAGTCGATCGGCATGATGATTTTTCGTGGTGATGGCCCTTCAATTTTTCGACAAGCCATTGAACAAGCCCTTCGTCGCCCAGAATCGTTGAAAAAATGGTATTTGTCTATAATTGATGAATTGGCTCAACAGGGTTTTGTGTGGACCAGTTCAATTAAGGGGATGGGTTGGGGTGAAATCGATAGTGCTGCAGACCTTGATCACGCGCATACACTTGTCGAACGTCTGCCCTAATGTTGAAAGAGCTTGTCAGCGATATTCTGCACTCCTTCCTTGTTGCTCCATGTGCCCAAGATGCTATTCCTAGTCTACTTGAGTAGATTGGAGGATGTCGTAATAAGTTATTGAGTAGTGGGGTTTTGTAATATTTCTTGAACAAGTTCCCAGTCCGCCACTGTATCGACATCAATGGCGGCTTGCGGGAAGGGTAATTTTACAGCAGAAATTTTCAGTGACAATAGTTTTGATATTTCTTCCAATCCTTGCTCAAGTGACAGCTGTCCCGTCAGATATCGTAATACTGCCATCCATCCAATAGTCCGAATAAGGCGAAGTGGATTTTTTCGTTCCTGCTCTACTTGCCGCCAAAACTCTGCAATGGTTCTTCCTTGTGGTGAAAGAAATGCAAAGAGATTGCACCCACAATACCCGTGCCCTTTGAATCTCATGACTGTTCGTTTTGTCTTTGGATAGGCTTTTTGAATTATGTCAAAAGGCACAAGGCCTACAACGACATCGCTATCGTTTGAGAGAGCATGTGAACAAAAATAATCCACAATCTCAGATGTTAATAACGCATGATCTGCTGTTGTAATCAATATAGGTGTATCTTGAGAAATGGATTGCATAGCAAACGTCGTGCTTGTACATGGGGTTGTTTGAGGCGCAACCCATTGGATCCGCTGGGAATCAAGTCGAGAGCGTAGTTGGTGTGACTGTTCGACTATCGACCAATTGGGGCCACAGAGAACGCTGCTTGAAATCGTATCGGCATTTTGTAGGGCATTGAGGACACGAAAGACCATTGGAATATTGCCGACGGGTGCCAAGGCCTTACAGGGCACGCCGGTGGCTTCAGCCACAGAGTCATGATCGGCTCGGCTGCCTGCTAACACGATGGCTGTCAATATTGACCGATTTTGTGTCATTGGTTGCTAAGGGATTTGTGGATTGTGATAAAGAACTATTGTCTGGAAATGAGTGTTTATGGTTGTTCCGAATGCGATAAGATTTGCTCGTAGATTCGATAAGTCTTGTAGGGAGCACTGCCAATGGCTTGTAACATATTGCGCATACCAATATTGTTTTCCAAGATCCAAGATAGTTCTACCTCTTGAATGCGCCGCTTTTGTCCAGCTTTGCGAACAGCATCGATCATTCCAAATGCGAGAACCGCTCCGAGGGGAGTTCCCTGGTATTTTTTCCGAACTCCCATTAAGGCGACTCTTGCAGTTCGGGGTAACGAGACTTTAAGTCGCCAGAGAAATTTTAGCCATCCAAACGGCAGCAATCGTCCATTGAGATCGTGAATCATTTCGTTCACATTCGGAAACGCAACAAGCATGGCTTCAGGTGTGCCGTCGACTTCAGCGATTTGGACAAAGCTTTCATCGACGAGTAGTTTTAATTCTTTGCCTACCTCTGTAAATTCCTCTTGAGAAAAGGGAATGAATCCCCAATTTTTTGACCAGGCGTCTTCAAAAATATGCTGGATTGTTCTGAGCTCTTGGGTGAAATCAGATCGTCGCAAAGGACGAAACATTACGGAGGATTCAGCTTTTCGTAAGGCTTTATGGATAACGGGGGGAATGACGAAGTCTAGGTCAATTTTATACGCGAGCAAGTCCTGGGCTTTTTGATACCCTAATGCCTCTACGTGGCGTTGGTAGTATGGGTAAGCATGTCCCGTCATGATCATGGGAGGCGAGTCAAATCCATTGATCAGTAGGCCACACTCTTGGTTAATGGAAAGATTGAATGGGCCGCGGATTCGTTGCATGCCTTTTTCACGTAACCAGTGTTCTGCAGTGCTGAGGAGTGCTTGAAATATTTCGATATCATCATGCGCCTCTAACATTCCAAAAAAACCAGTTTGGTCTTGATAGCGTGCCTGATGAAGCTCATCGATTTGCGCACTAATGCGGCCAATCGGTTGACTGTTACGATAGGCTATCCATAATTGAGTTTCAGCATGGGCGAAGTAGGGATTCTGTGGTGAGAGGTGTTGCCGTCGTTCGAGGACTAGCGGTGGAATCCAGCAGGATCCTTTGCTGTAAATAGACCAGGGAATATGAATGAATTGCTCAATGGCTTGGTGTCCTTTGACTGGAACGATTTCTATGGACTTAGAGCTTCCCGGAAGTGGAGACGGCAACGGATTTGGTGGGTCAGGAGAGGGATTTTCTGTAATTTCTGACATAGCTTGTAAGCAAGACGACTGAACTATCAAATGAATCAGTATCGAACGTGGTCGCCATTTAGGGAATGTCGGTTATGAGATTGTATGGTCTTTTAGGTGTCTTAGGTATGAATCTCTTACTAGACAAGCTCCAAATTGGTTAAAACTTTTTGTCTGTTGTATTGGGTCTGGTAGCTGATATGGCAGATGATTTTGTGGAAGTCGAATAGCCTTAAGTTTGTGATGAGCACATGTGTACAACGGGTCGGTCTAGTTATTGTCGTGTGTCAGAAAGTTCGGCGACCCATGGGTAGCGAGCACTTTCTTCTTCGCAATACCCAAGGTTGAATACTGTTTCGCTGGTGGGGACATCATGTGATTGACCGTAGAAGGTGCCTGATATTTTATCCCAGAAGTAATTCGTGATTCCGAAGTTACCCTGTTCATTATGAAAGTGATGCAGTAAATGGAGCCGTTTTATTCGGCGAAGAAATTTAAGCTTTGGTACATAATGTAAATGTTGAATGCAATGGCAAAATTCATAGACTAATGTCATGCCGAGCCCGGCGGCAAATGCGGAGATAGCTCCTGGAATTCCTGCGATGATGTTTCCAACGGTCAGCGTGACGATCGCGACTGTTGGTAATGTCGTATAGAGTGCGCCAAAGAGTACGCCGAGATTGTTCGGGTCTTGATGATGATCATAGTGAATTCGCTTCCATAATGCTGCGGTGCTTGGAAATCGATAGAGAAATTGTCCGTGCAGCACAAAGCGATGCAGGAGATACCAAATAGCAGGATAAACAATGATTGCAGTGACCACAGAAAAAAGCAGATGCGGCCAGTGCGCTATCACGTCTGTTTGCCACGACATGAGGAGGGAACAGCTGCTTGCAATGAGCAAAATAATATAAGCAAGGACCGCGGGATATTGAAAGTACGCAATAATGAGTTCGCGTAAGGTCATCCGATCTAGATGATGCGTACGTGTACTCCAAAAATTTCCAAATACATTCATATTGTCAAAAAGTCCTTCACGATTCTATTTCGATTATAGGCAGCATATACAGTGAACTCAAGCAAGTTTCTATGGGAGAAAACTTCATGAGTAGAGGCCTGCTCGACTTAGTTGGCATGCAGGTTTGTATTGTACGTATCGGGTAGGAGCATAATTTTCTGATGGTGTGATGGAATTTCCTGATCTGTTGAGGCGCAGATGATGGAAATATTCAAAAAAAAGATGTAGAGATTTTTTCTCATCATGTGGTAGTTTCCCCCCGCTGGCCAAGTAGTCTAAGATAGTCGAATAAAATCTAGCACACGATGATGTGAGGTAGGAGATGAATGCTACCTTAAAAAAGTTTGGTGACCCGGGAACTCGATTAAAGTTATTTGATAAGTGGGTTGTACTCGTGAGGCCACAGCAAGTGACGCTTGGTTCATTGGTCATTGTCTGCCAAGAAGATGCTTCAGCTTTTTCTGAAATCAGTCGTGAGGCATTTTTAGAATTACAGGAGGTTATTGGTTTTATTGAAGAACATTTGAGCCACAAATTCTCTTACGACAAAATCAATTATCTCATGCTCATGATGGTTGATCCAGACGTGCATTTTCATGTGTTCCCGAGGTATTCAGGTCCACGAATTTTTGCTGGTCAAGAGTTTTTAGATCATGGATGGCCAGGTCCCCCTTCTCTCAAGGAGTACAATGTCACCAGTTTGGAAGTGAATCAAGAGATTCTTGGCACTCTAGGTTCAATGAATGAACAGATTTGATGTGTTGCGAAATAGACTCTATGTAGTGGTAGTTTGGCAACACGATTTTATTAAGATTATGAAATTAATGAGGAAAGTAAGCGTAATATCTTGTAATTAATTAATTTTTTTATGGTATGTATATTGCTTTGTTAAATACGTAAGTCTTTGTGTGCCATTATGAGTATGTTGTAAATATTTAGTTATTTAACCTTAAGTATGATAGTGAAAAAATTGATCACTGATCGAAGCAGAAATTAACGTTTATGAGTAATATAATTTCAGGCGACCAGGGAAAAAACTTAATGCACGGTGTCCCGACACCCACTCTTAATGGAATCCCTCTTCGAGGTGGAAACTTCCTCAGCTTGTCTCATGCACTCGAATACGCAGCTGAAGGAGATACAGGCTGTAATTTTTTTACGAGCCGAGGAAAGCTATCGGCCTCGGTCTCTTATCGAGATCTGTATCGTCAGTCGTATGGGTTAGCCAAGCGGTTGTTGTCTCTACGTCTGCCACGCGAGTCTAGAGTAGCTATTGTCGCCGATACTTCTCCTGATTTCATTAGGTTTTTCTTTGCATGTCAGCTAGCTGGTTTGGTTCCAGTTCCGCTTCCCATCTCCATGCATTTGGGTGGACATGATGCCTATGTTAAGCAGCTAAGTCGGTTATTAAAAACCTGCGGTGCTTCTGCTGCAATGGCACCTGAAGAAATTGTCCCATTCCTGGAAGAAGCGTCAACGGGACTTAATCTCGTGATTCAGGGTGGGGCTGATGTGTATGCAAGCCTTCCAGAAGTTTCAAGGGAATTACGGCCACTTGGACCATCAGAGATGGCCTATATTCAATTTACCTCTGGAAGCACGCGTTGGCCACGAGGTGTAGAGATTAGGCAGGAGGCTGTCCTGAGCAATCTTTCCGGAATTATTCGGCATGGCCTACAGGTACAACCTGGTGATCGATGTGTTTCCTGGCTTCCTTTTTACCATGATATGGGTCTAGTAGGGTTTGTTCTTGGTCCGCTGGCCTCACAATTGTCAGTTGATTATCTCAGTACCAGGGATTTTGCTATGAGACCGCGACAGTGGTTGAATCTCATGACGCAGAGCAAAGCGACAATATCCTTTAGTCCTTCTTTTGGTTTCGAATTATGTTTGAGGCGATTGGCTGAACGTGATCGAGATCAATTTGATTTGAGTCATTGGCGGATTGCTGGAGTTGGAGCTGAAACAGTTCGGTCCGAATCATTACTTCAGTTTGCGAAAGCTCTAGAGCCAAGCGGCTTTAACAAAAAAGCATTTGTTGCCTGTTATGGTATGGCTGAATGTTCTCTAGCTGTGAGTTTTGCTCCGCTTAATCAGGGCCTTATGGTTGACCATGTTGATGGTGATTATTTAGCAGAACACCAAGAGGCGATTTCTCTGGATGATGATCTTCAATGTGCTGATTCAAATATTCGTGAAAGTCACTATGTCAATTGTGGGACTCCGATTCCTGGTTGCGATGTGGAAATACGTAATGAATTTGGTGAAGTCCTTTCCGAGCGATCTGCTGGAGTTATTTTTGTAAAAGGGCCAGGGATCATGACTGGCTATTGGGGAGATCCTGTTACGACTGAAGAGGTCCTCTCCTCTGACGGTTGGTTGAATACTGGTGATATCGGCTACTTCATCGGTGAAAGTCTTGTTATCATTGGAAGAGAAAAAGACTTAATCATCATGAATGGGAAGAATATTTGGCCTCAAGATTTAGAGTATTTAGCAGAATGTCTTCCCGGCATCCGTCCAGGTGATGCTTCGGCGTTTTCTGTTGAACAGTCCAATGGCGATGAGTCCGCTGTGGTTGTCATTCAGTGCCGTGAAACAGATCCTTTAAAACGAAGTGATTTAATCGAACAGTTAAAGCCGATTATTTATAAAGAAATTGGCATTGATTGTTTTGTTGAGCTGATACCTCCTCGTACCTTGCCGCGGACGTCTTCAGGGAAGTTGTCACGATCAAGAGCTCGCGAAGACTTTCTCAACCGCGGTAACTGGAAAGATCCGTCTGAGTTAGCTATGTCTGCTCCGTCTTCTGTCAATTCAGCCTCTCTCTGATCACTATCACCCATAGCTCTTTGCGGTAATGTTATGTCCCGAATTGTTGCCTTAACTGGCGGAACCGGGTTTATCGGGCAAGCTATATGGCATGCCCTAGAAACAGCCGGCTGGACCGTGCGTCTTTTAGTTCGTCCTTCGTTCCTGGAGCGGAATTCTGCGTTGTTACAGGGGAAGGACTATGTAGTTGGTACATTGGAGGACGAAAAGAGTCTGTATGCGCTTGTTGATGGTGTGAAGGCCGTTGTTCATTGTGCTGGAAGGGTTCAAGGAGGGGACGCTACAAAGTTTCAACACGATAATGTTGATGGGGTGCGTCGAGTTGTTCGTATGGCGGCAGACCAAATCCCCATACCTCAATTCTTGTTAATTTCATCCTTGGCTGCCCGAGAGCCTCAGTTATCCCTCTATGCTCAGAGTAAGAGGGAAGGTGAGGTAGCCTTGGAAGAGGAGGCGCCTTCAGGGATGAATTGGATCATCTTGCGCCCACCAGCTGTGTATGGACCACAGGATCGAGCAATATTACCCTTATTCCAATGGATTCAACGTGGCCTTGGTCTACAATTAGGTCCAAGTCATGCTAAGTTTTCATTATTATATGTAGAAGACTTAGCCAATGCGGTTAGGCAGTGGCTAGGGCAAGGTTATCATGCAGGGAGAGCATTTGAGCTGCATGATGGGCAGGTGAATGGGTATACCTGGAAAGATGTTTTTAAATCAGTGACGAATAAGACGGTGATGCCAATCCTAGTCCCTAAGTCTTTGCTATTTATACTGGCCTTGATTAATCAAAGCATGGCAAAAGTCTTGAGATATGAACCTATGTTGACCTATGGTAAAGTCCGCGAATTGAGACACCATAATTGGGTGTGTGACAATAGCGATTTGACGCAGGCTATAGGATGGGTGCCGTTAGTGTCTTTGGCTGAAGGTGTGGACCGAACAGTGAATGTGCCTAGTCATGTCTCATGAGCTGTTCAGCTTCTTTCTGATGAGGGTCTTGATCTGGTAAATATGAAAGGAGGGATGGAAACGGATGCTCAATCATGAAGATTTACTCTTGAGACTCTATGAGATCTTAGGTCCTTTGACCAAAGAGGGTCGAACCTTAGCGCCTGACACGCAGCTTGTGGCTGATCTCGGTCTTGATTCGATGCAAGTGATGGAGCTTCTCTCGAACATAGAAGACGAGTTCGATATCTCTGTTCCCTTAAACATTGTGCCAGATGTTCGAACTGTGAATGATTTAGCTGACCAAATTTCTAAACTTGTTGTCTCGTCATGACCCTTTTCGATAAGTTCCAACCAGTTCTTGACGCGCGTCAGTCCATTATGGAGCAGGGGATTGACCCTTTTAACTTAGTGGTGCAACGTGTCCTTTCTCCCACCGAGGCAATGGTCAATGGTCGTCGCACGATATTGGCAGGCACCAATAATTATTTAGGCCTCACATTCGATCCACAATGTATTGAAGCCGCACGCGAGGCCTTGGAAAGTCAGGGGACAGGAACGACCGGGTCACGAATGGCCAATGGATCGTTTGAAGGACATGTTGCGCTTGAGCAAGAATTGGCGGCATTTTATGGGTGCACGTCTGCCATGGTATTTTCTACTGGCTATCAAGCGAACCTTGGAATCTTGTCGACTCTTGCAGGTCCTGGTGATGTTATTGTGCTTGATGCGGATAGTCATGCCAGTATTTATGACGGGTGTCGTTTAGGTGGAGCGGAAGTTATTCGATTTCGACACAACGATGTCAAGAATCTTGAGAAGCGATTGGAACGGCTTGGAGAGCGAGCCTCGAGAACCCTTATTGTGGTTGAAGGTATTTATAGCATGCTGGGCGATCGCGCACCTCTTGCGGCAATTGTCGAGGTCAAAAAACGTTATGGTGCCTGTTTAGTAGTGGACGAAGCCCATTCACTGGGCGTCCTTGGTTCACGTGGGCGTGGGTTGGCCGAAGAAGCAAAGCTTGAGGATAGCGTTGACTTTATCGTTGGTACGTTTAGTAAAAGTTTAGGTTCAACAGGTGGGTTTTGTGTGAGTCGACATGCCGAATTAAATCTCCTTCGGTATCTGAGTCGACCTTACATTTTTTCAGCTTCGCTGTGTCCCTCCGTGGTCGCGTCTACACGGAGTGCTCTCACGGTACTTCAAAAAACGCCAACATTGCGTGAGCGGCTCTGGGAAAATAGTCACCTCTTGTATGCAGGATTTCAAAAAGTCGGGTTCCAACTTGGGCCAGAAGTATCTCCAGTGATTGCCGCAAAAGTTCCAAGCAAAGAATATGCGGTCGCGTTTTGGAATGGTCTTATTGAGCAGGGTGTGTACGTCAATCTTATGCTGCCACCAGCCACGCCCAGCGGTCTCAGCTTACTTCGTTGTAGTGTGAGTGCGGCTCATACCCCTGAGCAACTGACTCACATTTGTGACGTGTTCTCAGAGCTAAAGGATAAGTTGGGAGAACGATAGGTGACAGGATCTTTGAAGTCTTAT
>JBMYWX010000042.1:0-5330 GCA_049607825.1 Nitrospirales bacterium | reverse complement strand
TAATGAGGTGTGTATTATATAGTTTTACGTTCGCTTCTCATTTTCCAAGTTTTATATCCTTCCATCAGACTCACAGTGTCAGGCAGAGCAATACCTTGAAGAAATCAAAATATCGAATAGTCATAGTCTAAGTAGGAGGGCACGATGGCGTGGCAAGGTCAGCGCATTCTTGCCGTGGTACCTGCACGTGGGGGTAGTAAGGGAATACCACGGAAAAATCTCTGCAAAGTAGGAGGGAAATCCTTGATTGCGCATGCTGCCCAAACAGTTCAGGCACTTTCTTGGATTGATCGGGCCATTCTTTCAACTGATGACGAGGAAATGGCAGAAGAAGGACGCACACATGGGTTGGATGTACCGTTTCTTCGTCCTGCCGACCTCGCGGGTGATGAGGCATCTTCTGTTGGTATGTGGCAACATGCATGGTTACAAAGTGAAGAACAGTACAAGTCTAGATTTGAGATTTCCATCCTCTTGCAGCCGACCACTCCATTGCGACAGCCAGAGGAAGTTGAACAAACCGTGCGTGCGTTAGTTGAGGGAAATCATCAAGCGGCTGCGACGGTAAGTCCGGTTCCCGGCCATTTTACGCCTCAAAAAATCCTCACTATTGATCACGCTGGTTGTCTTAATTTTTTTTGTGAAGATGGTGCCCAACATTCATTGAGACAAACCAGTTCTCCCTATTTCTCAAGAAATGGGTTATGTTATGCCGTGACGAGAGAAAACCTCATTGATAAGGGCTACATAGTTGAGCATGATTGTGTGGGAGTTGTCCTTAATCGGTATATTGTGAATATTGATGACCCGTTCGAACTTGAGCTTGCGAATTTTCTGTTTCAGCGAGATCAGAAAGCTCAAGAAGAGAGACCTTAAATTTTTTAGTTTAACACATCATCATGATTTTTCTGAATCTGTCTTCTAACAAATTATGACGAAGACTTGGCTTCAAGACCCTAATCAAGGCTCTCCCTGTGCCATCATCGCGGAGGTGGGCCAATCTCATGATGGAAGTCTAGGACTTGCACATGCATTTATTGATGCCATCGCCGATGCCGGTGCTGATGCAGTCAAGTTTCAGACGCATATTGCTTCAGCTGAAAGTACACCTGCTGAACCCTGGCGCAAGTCCTTTAGTCTGCAAGACGTTACTCGGTATGACTATTGGCGTCGGATGGAGTTTACGAAAGAGCAATGGCTGGGATTACGAGATCATGCTAAGAAAAGAGGCATTGGTTTTTTGAGTTCACCCTTTTCTCTTGAAGCGGTAGACTTGTTGACGCAGGTTGGTGTGGAAGCTTGGAAGGTCCCTTCTGGAGAGATTACAAATTTTCCTCTCTTGGAAGCAATGGCTGCCACCAATGTACCACTCATTTTATCGACAGGCATGAGTCCAGTAGCAGAAATTGATCAGGCTATTCAGCATATACGTGAGCGAGCACAGGCTCTGGCCGTGTTTCAATGTACATCTCTCTATCCTTGCCCACCAGAGCAGATCGGGCTGAATGTGCTGTCAATGTTTCGAGAGCGATATGGCTGTTCAGTTGGACTATCTGATCATTCAGGGACGATCTATCCAGGATTAGCGGCAGTTGCCATGGGTATTGAAGTGTTAGAAGTACATGTCACGTTGACCCGCGAAATGTTTGGTCCAGATGTGCCCGCTTCCATTACCACGCAAGAATTGCGTCAATTGGTTGAAGGCATTCGTGTGATCGAACGCATGAAGGCCAATCCCGTCGACAAGTCCTCCACTCCGGAAGATATCGCTTCTCTCCGGGAGATCTTTATGAAAAGTATTGTGGCCAAGGACGATCTGCGAGAGGGCACAGTCTTGGAGTACTCACATCTCATGATCAAAAAGCCAGGGACGGGAGTTCCACCGAGTCAACTCTCACTGCTCATTGGACGACGTTTACGCCGAGCAATCAAAGGTGATGCAAATATTTTACTCGAGGATGTGGAATAGCCATTATGGGAAAACGGAAAGTTTGTGTCGTCATTACTGCGAGGCCAAGTTATTCCCGAATTCGCACAGCCTTAGAAGCCATTCGTCGTCATCCCGATCTTGAACTTCAACTTGTCGTAGCGGCTTCAGCTTTGCTTGATCGCTATGGTGGAACCAGCTCCGTGATTGAGCGAGATGGGTTTTCAATCACTCGACGTGTATACATGATTGTGGAAGGGGAAAATCCTGTCACATCCGCCAAGTCGACTGGCCTAGGGTTAGCTGAAATGGCGACGGTGTTTGATGACTTGAAACCCGACGTGGTGGTCACTATTGCTGACCGATTTGAAACCATGGCAACTGCCGTTTGCTCCGCCTATATGAATATTCCGCTAGCTCACGTTCAGGGTGGAGAAATCACTGGATCTATTGACGAGAAGGTGCGCCATGCCGTGACCAAGTTAGCCGATGTGCATTTTGTTTCGACAGAGAAAGCCGGTGAACGAGTCGTGCGAATGGGTGAACGGCCTGACCGAGTGTTTGTCACTGGGTGTCCTTCTATCGATTTAGCTAAAGATGCGATTGCGGATTCAGCGATGAGTTTCGATAAATTTTTTGAGACATTTGG
This sequence comes from Nitrospirales bacterium, assembly GCA_049607825.1. Lineage (GTDB taxonomy): Bacteria > Nitrospirota > Nitrospiria > Nitrospirales > UBA8639 > JAGQKC01. The sequence continues at coordinate 2,754 of JBMYWX010000042.1, read as the reverse complement.
AGGAGTTGGGGCAGAGTTCAATGTCGCGAATGGTTATATTGTCGTCTTACAACATCCTGTGACGACTGAGTTTCAACAAGCTCGTCGACATATTGAAGAAACGCTTCATGCGGTGAGTGCTAGTGGTTTGTCAACGCTGTGGTTTTGGCCAAATGTTGATGCTGGTTCGGATGGAACATCGCAAGGCATTCGGATTTTCCGGGAACATCATGAGTTGCCCAATGTTCACTTCTTTCGGAATTTGCCTCCTGAGGTCTTTATTCGGACGGTCTACCAGAGTAAATGCATTGTCGGAAATTCAAGTGCAGGCATTCGAGAATGTGCCTATTTGGGTGTACCTGCCGTGAATATCGGAAGTCGTCAAGAGGGACGTGACCGCGGGGGAAATGTGGTTGATGTGGGATACGACAGAAATGAGATTCTTACCGCCATCCAAAAACAGGTATCGTTGGATAGGTTGGCTGAAGACACACTCTATGGAACAGGGGATGCGGGTGCACGAATTGCTGACTTATTGGGAACGGTCTCTCTCACGTTTGAAAAAAAATTGACATACTGATTTGTATTTTGAATTTTTTCTCGGTCAGACTGGCTGAGGGATATCGTCTAAGGTTGAGGTCTCCTCGTATTTTTCCTTCCTGAGGGCACCTACCTCAACTTCCAATCATCACTAAGGAAGAAATCTACAGTTGTTCAACAATGAGTTTTCTGGAGATAGTCTAAATTCTCTGGAATTGTTAACGCATTGTGCCAAGTAGTTTTTTGAAGAAGTTTTTCTATTCGTCTTATACGAGATTTACCTCTTGCCTTATAGTACTGAAAGAGCACTGGTACTCCTTCTTCTTATTTTCCTTTTAGGCCACCATTTGATTTGAAATAGGCTCTAGGTATGTGAGGAGTCGTCTTCGGCCGGCGAGGCCTGATTGACTTGGGGCTCCGAGCATCACCCAGACAGGGTTGGGGAACCGATAGACATCCACGTGACGGAAGCTTTCGAGGAAGTCGCGCATTTGTGGATGGTAACGCCAGCCTTCGGGTGGTTGGCTGTCCATGATGCATTGTTGTAGGTATTGTTCGAGGCGGTATTCATCTCGGATGGAAATGGTATGGGTACAGTCAATTTCCCTCACGATAGCGGGCATTGCGTGATTGCTGAGAGCGCTAAGTACGGGTTCGGCGGTTTGGTAGTGTCGTGTTTTCTGTGAACTAAAGAGCCGGGTATAGCGTTCATAGATTTGTGGAATAAACGCGTCTTGTTTCGCGAGCATAATGAGAACTGTGCCTCGATATGGATTGAGGACGTCATTAATCATTTTGATGGCCTTTGAGAGTGCGCGTGTTTTGAGTCCGTATAATGATTGTAAGGCCCAGACAATGTCGTAACGCGTGCTGTAGGTCAGTAAGGACGCGTCTTCTATAGTTGTGTGAAACGCTCGCCTGGCTTGATAGGGAGAATGGAGGACTTGTTGGCACATGGAGAGGCAATAGTGGGCCGGGTCCAGGTAATCATAATAGATCGGGGTGTCCGGGGGTAATTGGGGCCGCAACATATGTGGGAAGGTCCCGATGCCACATCCCACATCTAAGAGTTGGGTCGGTATGGCTCCTTTTGGAAACAAGGCATTCCAATTTATGATACTGAGCATTTGGGTATAATCTTCTGTGACGACGGTTCGCCAAATATCAGCGTTGAGTACCCCTTGGTGGGTTGGTTTTACCGACGATGTGGATAAGCTTTCTACTCCTGACGGTGTGGTGAGCTCGGGCATGACGGTCTCCCTTTTACTCTGGGTGTTTAGGTGATGAGTGCAATAGTAATGGCTATCGCAAAATAGGTACCGTCTTTTCATTGAGCGTGAGAGTGGTGTGGGTACTCGTAAGCTCGCGTTGTTGTTGGTTCTGGTTTCGTGTTCCTAGAATGGGCTTGTGTTGAATGGCGAAAGCTAGAGGCAAGTCTTGCCGTGATCTGGGCAAATTCCTACCAGGTTGTAAGGAGTGTTTTGAACGGCCGCGGAGATGTATACTGAGTAGTTGATCGATAGGTGGAATGAAAATGATGTTACGACGCTCCTTTTTGATTGTATCGATGGTGATCTTGGGTTTGGTCTCTATGCTGGATCAATCTCTAGCTGAACGGCTTGGGTCAGATCATCTGGTTCGCGTTGCGCAAGATATTGAACTGTCTCCTTATTCTGTTGTTGCTCATTCGACCAAGCAACGTGCCAGTTCTGCCCATATTGGTTCGATAATGGCCATCTTAGCCACATTTGATGAGGCTAATGCGTTGCCCCCTGAGCATGATCCGCAAGCAAACCAATTGATTCATACTTTGATTCAGTTGCAAAGTACCGTGATGAAAAGTCAAGATGCTGCGGTTCCTGATTGGGTCTTGCGTGCGTTACAGGCGAAGCTTGGTCGCGATCTCGGTGAGAAAGTTCAGGGAAGTTTGCCGAGTACGGGCTTAACCATGGATGTGTTAGTGGCTCTGGTGGACGATGCTGAGAGTCATTCCCCGTGGGGTCATGCCGCACTTGCTCAGAGCTTGTATGTCTTTAATGTTCAGCAAGATGATTGGGCGCTTCTACGAACGATCCTGGTGAATGCAAGGACCAATTTGGAAGGGAAGGGGGAAACTCTTTCTCGTGTGTTTTCTCGTCGGAGGCTGGAGATGCCTGGTGCGAGGCAATAGTCCGCTCACGAATGTGGCAGAGTGATGGGATGCTTCTTTACTGCTGATTCGTAACAGGCTTCGGC
>JBMYWX010000041.1:11386-16342 GCA_049607825.1 Nitrospirales bacterium | reverse complement strand
AGAATCTCTCTCAATTGGCCGAATAGATGAGGCAAAGCAGAACAACGATAACGATCCTATATTTACGCTAAACCCCATCAGGAGTCTACTGTGTTAAACATTCTCATGATTGACGACGACATCGAAGACGGGAACATGACGCATCACATGCTCAAAGAAGGAATCGGAAGCCAATTTGAGTATACTCAAACCACAGAACTTTCCGACGCACTAGCGTACGTCAAAGAGCAATCCTTTGACATCATCATACTCGACTTAATGTTACCCGATAGCCTTGGACTTGATACTTTACGTCAATTTCGGCAGATTCAATCCTCGGCAGCTATTCTTATTATGAGCGACCTTCAAGACGAAGCTCTTGCCGTACAAGCCGTCCAAAATGGGGCCCAAGACTACCTCATCAAAGGTGAAGTCAATAGCCAAGCATTGAGCCGCGCTATCCGATATGCGATTGAACGACATCGCGTCCAAGAGCAAATTACCTACCAAGCGCATTATGACCACCTCACAGGCTTAGCCAACCGTGGACTCTTTCACGAACGCCTTCATTACGCCATAGCTCGTTGCAATCGCAACGATACGGCTATGGCTATTCTCTTCCTTGACCTTGATCACTTTAAAAATATCAATGATTCTCATGGTCATGAATATGGGGATGAGGTTTTAAAAAATGTTGCCAGTCGATTAAAGAAATGTATTCGTGAAGTCGATACCGGCGTTCGGATGGGTGGAGATGAGTTTGCCGTATTACTCGATGAGGTTTCATCCGTAGAAGATGTAGGAACCATCGCACAACGTCTTCTTGATCTTGTGAGACAGCCAATGGTGGTTCAAGACCAAGAGCTCCGTATCACGTGCAGCCTCGGCATCACGATTTACCCATGGGACTGCTCTATGGCACAAGACCTTCTGAAGCATAGTGACACCGCCATGTATCGGGCAAAAGCCAAAGGTGGGGATAACTTTCAATACTATACCGCAGGCATGCAAACATCTCCCCTTGATGGGACCACGATAGATGTTGAACTCCGGCGTGCTCTGGTCAAAGGCGAATTCTTACTCCACTACCAACCACAGATGGATCTGCAAACTCGACAGATTATAGGAATGGAAGCATTGCTTCGTTGGCAACATCCCTATCAGGGGATGGTCGGACCGATGAATTTTATCCCTAAAGCGGAAGAAACAGGTATGATCGTGCCAATAGGCGAATGGGTCATTCAGACAGCAAGTTTACAGGCCAAAAAATGGGAAAATGAAGGGCTACCCCTTGCTCCAATCTCCGTCAATCTCTCAGCCCAACAGGTCCATCAGCGAAGTTTGCCAGCCTCAGTTGAAAACATTTTGCAAGCGACACAACTTGACCCTCAGTACTTGCAGGTCGAATTAACAGAAAGTTTTTTAATTCACGAAACACCCACGACTCTCGCCACATTACGAGAGATCAAAGCCATGGGTGTGCGAATTTACATTGATGACTTTGGTGTTGGCTATGCGTCCCTCCGTTACCTCAAATCATTTCCATTGGACGGGATTAAGCTTGATCAATCCTTAATCAAGGATCTCGATACCGACGTCAGTAATATCGCGATTGTCAGAGCCGTCATCGCGCTCGCCAACACTCTGGGATTGAAGGTCATTGCCGAAGGTGTGGAAACCCAAGCCCAAGTTGACTTTCTTCGGGAGCATGGGTGTGATGCCATCCAAGGCTATTGGCTCACACCACCGCTCCCTGCTCACACAAACCAACAATGGCTAGAGAGGCACCAGAACTTGGAATTCCAGACATCCCCCTGTTAGTAGCATGAAATAGTGAACGCATCCCAGAGGATTCATTCTCATAGACTTCTTCAACGTTGAACAGCAACAAGCCTGGTAATTCTCATGCGGCTTACCGTTTAGGTTTTTCGACTAACGATCCTGGTTGAATCATCGTACGACCAAAGCGATGACGAATGGAATCAACAGCGCTAGCAAGAGAATGAGTTCGGTTTTTGGCGTGCACAAATAAAGATAATTGTTGCGCGGAATCAAATGGCTCCAACTTCGATACAGTTAACCCTAATAGTCGAACCTTTTTTTCCGTTGGAGAAATGCGCTCTAATAATCGCAGCGCCACACGATACAAATCGGACGATTGATTCGTCAGTTCGGATAACACAAGCGATCGAGTGAATGTCCGAAACGTCTCATCGCGATACTTCAGCATCACACCTCGAGCGCCAACCCCTTCAGTGCGAAGACGATACGCCACTCGCTCCGACAACTCTAAGACCGTCTGACGGATCGTGGATGAACTAGCCGTATCTTTTGCAAACGTGGTTTCTGCTCCAATAGACTTCGCTGGAGCATTGGGAACGACAGGACGATCATCAAACCCATTAGCTAATTGCCACAAATGTGAACCAGATTTGCCAAGCAACGAACGCAGTGCACTTTGCGGTTGTTGAGCGATATTGCCAATGTCCTGATAACCTGCTTTCAAAAGAACTTGAGTGGTCTTGCCTCCCGCCCCCCAAAGCCGACTAATGGGAAGACCATGGAGAAATTCACGTTCTTTGCCAGACGGTACAATGACAAACCCCTGAGGCTTTTGTAAGTCTGAGGCTACTTTTGCCAGGAATTTATTCGACGCCACGCCAACCGAGGCATGCAGATGCTCTTCCTTCCAAATTTTTTCCTGGATTCGTCGTCCGATGGTTTCAGCCGAACCAAAGAGCGCCGAACTTCCAGTCACATCGAGAAAGGCTTCATCCAAACTTAATGGTTCCACTAAATCCGTATAACGATGAAACACCTCAAAGATTTTCTTGGATACCTCTTGATACCGATGCATGCGAACTGGAAGAAACACGGCAGAGGGACACCGCCAATAGGCTTGCCGAATTGGCATGGCTGAATGTATGCCAAATTCTCTCGCCTTATACGATGCAGCTGAGACAACTCCACGCCCTCTTCCTTCTTTGGGGTCTGCCCCAACAACAACAGGCTTGTCCCGATAGTCGGGATTATCCCGTTGCTCTACCGAAGCATAAAAGGCATCCATGTCAATGTGAAGAATGGATCTCATAGATTCGTAGCTTGTGTTAAAAAAAGTAAAAAATCATGATTCAAATGGACTGCTCTTTTCAATATAGGTTTTCACGAATCCTCACCTTAGGATCACAATTGAATATAATTTCTAGACCCTTTATAATAACCGTATTCATATTAAAAGTAAGTTGCATTCTACCTCTAGCTTTATCAGATATCTTCATACATCTTCTCTCCCATTCCCGTTCAGTGGGAAGCTGCCGTTACGCAATCTTCAGTCAAAGAACTATTGCCGACAATACCAATCGGGACAAGAAATTTTTCGACGATCAAACTATGACGAACATACGATCATAGTCAGAAGTTCATCACACTTAGTTTTCGCATTCTATATATGATCTCCTATGGCCGTAATGTGACACACCTCTCCCTTCATCTTCAGCAATAAGAAGAATAGGACATCTCACCCCCTTAACCTATGAGCAACTCTCAGAGACAAGATGATGCTATGAGAGCAACATCTCAATACCGAAAAAATATGAGAATTGCACTTTTCCTTCTCGTCTCAGCCTTTTTGATCGACATCTCCGTACCATTGGGGATAGCCGTCGGAGTGTTATATATCTTCCCCATACTTTCGACACTTACCTTCAATAGACTACAGACAACCACTTGGATCTCGATCACCTCAGGCGTATTGACGCTGATCGGCTGGACATTATCCCAGGAAGGAGGAGATGGCTACGCAGTCGCAACTAACCGAACCTTGTCCGTGCTGGCAATTATCGTGACCTATTGGATCGTCCAAAGATCCATCACCGCGACAAAAAGACTTGAAGCAAAGGAAAAACAATTCCGTTTAGTCTTTGAATCCGCACCCAGTGGCAAGACCATGATCAATTCCCACGGCACAATTGTCTTGGCCAATGCCATGCTGTGTGAGCAATTTGGCTACGAGCGTGAGGCTCTGCTCGGGCAGTCGATTGAGACCCTGATCCCTGAACGCTTCCGCCCCCAACATCCAGGTCATCGCACGAACTTCATTGCTGTATCTAAACCCCGCACCATGGGAAATGGCCCTGAATTGTTTGGCTTACGGCAAGACGGCACAGAATTTCCCGTCGAAATCGCCTTATCCCCCTTGAGCACTGAACAGGGGTCATTTGTACTTGCATCGGTTCTCGATATCACCGCTCGGAAAAAAGCCGAATTAGCTGTGCGTGATCGAAATACGGCCTTGGCCTTAAATGTGGAAATCGGAACCCTTATTAATCAAAATCAAGACATTCAGTCGATCCTACAAGGGTGCTCCGAGGCTATGGTCCAACATCTAGACCTAGCCTTGGCCCGGATCTGGACCCTGAATGATGTAGCGCAAATCTTAGAGCTTCAAGCGAGTGCGGGCCTCTATACCCACCTGAATGGCGCTCATAGTCGTGTGCCTGTCGGCCAATTTACAATCGGTGAAATTGCCTCTGAGAAGCAACCGCACCTGACGAATGCGGTCATCGGGGACCCTCGCGTTCCAGAACAGGAATGGGCAGAGCGGGAAGGTCTTGTCGCCTTCGCTGGATATCCATTGATGAGAGGTCATGAAGTATTCGGAGTGATGGGGATGTTTTCCAGACATTCTCTCACCGAACAAACATTAACAAATCTACAGGAGATAGCTGATCGTATTACCACAGCAGTTGAACGGCATAGCACACGAGGTGAAAACCAGAAACTTGTGATGTTAAATACACAGTTATTGGCTTCCGTCTCTGACGGCATATGGGGATTAGACCGGCAAGGTCAGACGACGTTCGTCAATCCCGCAGCAGCCGACATATTAGGCTATAAACCAGAAGAACTCATCGGAACGCACATGCATACGCTTGTCCATCATACAAAGCCTGATGGTTCACCCTACCCACGCGAAGA
>JBMYWX010000041.1:0-11376 GCA_049607825.1 Nitrospirales bacterium | reverse complement strand
TACGCAGCCTATGTCCTGGGTACAACCCAAACCGTTGCTCATGAGGTCCTGTGGCGAAAGGACGGAACCAGTTTTCCGGTTGAATACACAAGCACACCCATCAATGACGAGCTTGGTCAGGGAATAGGGGCGGTCGTGACTTTTCGCGACATCACGGAACGCATCAAAACAGAAGAAGCCATACGTGCAAGTGCAAAGGAACGACAAATTATCCTCGATAATGTGCCGGCACTGATTGCGTCATTTGACACAGAACATCACTATCGATTTGCTAATTCCCGTTACCTCGAATGGTTTAATGTTTCACTCGATTCGCTCATTGGAACACATGCCAAAGAATTTCTGTCAGAAGAAGCCTATGAAGGACTGATCAAACAACGTATGGACCAGGCCCTCGCCGGAGAAATCGTCACATATCAAGTTCAAATACCTCACGCCGATGGCTCTTTGCGATGGGTTGAAGCCATGTATGTGCCAGAGACGGACCATCATGGTCGTATCCAGGGATTTTTTGCCATGGTCCTCGACATTCACGAACGCAAAATCTTTGAAAAACAAGTTGAGCAACTGACGGATCGCTTGCAGTTGGCAACCCAGTCAGCCGAGATTGGCGTTTGGGATTTGGATGTCGTGAACAATATCCTCACATGGGATGACCAAATGTATACACTTTATGGCTTGGGTTCTGATACGTTCAGTGGTGCCTATGAAGCATGGACCACCGCACTGCATCCCGATGATCATGAGCGAGCACATACAGCTTTGCAAGAGGCCCTAGCAGGCGGCGCTCCTTTCAATGCCAGCTTTCGCATTCTGTGGCCAAATCAGTCGATCCACCATATTCGGGCTTTTGCAACGGTTCATCGAAATACCATCGGTGAAGTGGAGAGAATGATCGGAGTCAACTGGGATATCACCGAAGAAAAAGCTGCTGAGGAAGAACTCACCGCCTACATTGAAAACTTACGCCGTTCTAATTCGGAACTAGAACAATTCGCGTATGTCGCCTCCCATGATCTCCAAGAACCTTTGAGAAAAATCCGGAATTTCTCTGAACTCTTGGAAGCTCGTGCCAAAGACCATCTGCCAGCAGAAGCATTGAAATACCTGGCGCCAATAGTTGACGGGGCTGTCCGTATGCAAACGTTGGTTCAAGATCTGCTGACGTATTCGCGCGTGGCTCGAGGCGAGTTAACAGTAGAACGCGTGGATCTCCAGAAGATTGTCGAACAGGTGACAAATAACTTGGAAGCAATTATCGCAGACGGCCAAGCACGTATTACCCTCAATCCCCTCCCCACCATTGAAGCTAACCTCACTCAAATGGAACAGCTCTTTCAAAACTTAATAGGAAACGGCCTAAAATACCATGGCCCCAACATTCCGTCGATTGAGGTATCAGTCACGAAAAAGAAGCAATACTGGGAATTTGCCATTCGTGATAATGGGATTGGTTTTGACCAGCAATATGCCGATCGCATTTTTGTTATTTTCCAACGATTGCATACCAAAAAAGAATATGCCGGAACAGGCATTGGCTTAGCCATTTGCAAAAAAATAGTAGAATTGCATGGAGGCGAGATTTGGGTTGAATCCACGCCGAATGAAGGCTCCACTTTTTTCTTCACTCTACCAACGTCACACGCACACGATCCGCGGGGACATGAAACACAGCAAATTCGTCAAACGCCACAAGCCAACGCCTGAGGTATTCGACTCATGACGTGTTATTTGTTGTTGGCCTCATAAAGGATCCTTGATTATCTTCATCTAATATTCTAATATGTCACCTTTATTATACATTCTGGGGAAGCCTAGATCGTTCAACAACATCTCGTAGACTTTTTCTTCATCTTTATCCAGTCATAATTTTTCTTTTATTCCGTTTCTTTCAGTTCAGACATTTCAATTGAGTCCAACCTTCAGATGAGGGTGCGACGCTGCGTGCCGTCTAGGCTCACTTCCCCTTTCTAAGAGTAGTGATATATAGCGTGACAAGGCAACCAAATCCACGTCACCAATCATGTAACCATTCCATCACCTGAAAGGTTGGCGATGCTATGCCGAAAAAAACACAAGCGGCTAAACCAATGAAGAAGAGAGTCAAAAAGGTTGCGAGTCCATCGATTCTCGAGTTGAATAATAATGGAGAACCACGGCTTTCAGATTCTAATGGGACAACGGAAAAACTACACCGGCATCCTTCTCACATCATGGGAGTTGGGGCTTCTGCAGGAGGATTAGATGCAATTGAACAACTCTTTAAAAATATGCCCCTTCGAACAGGTATTGGATTTGTCGTCATTCAACATCTGTCCCCCGCGTTTCCGAGTATGATGGTAGAGATCCTTGCTCGACATACCTTAATCCCCATCAATCGAGCAGAAGACGGCATGCCCGTCGAACCGGATACCATCTACCTGATTCCACCAAAAAAAAACATGATTCTGTCATCCGGAATTCTCCGACTGACCGACCAAGATCCAACTGAAAGCTTGCATCTACCCATCGATATATTTTTCCGATCATTAGCACAAGATGTCCGAACTCGATCCATGGGAGTTATTTTGTCTGGAACCGGTGCGGACGGGTCACGAGGCATCCGTGAAATTCACAATGTCGGCGGATACGTCGTCGTGCAAGATGAAACCACGGCTAAATTTGACGGCATGCCACGAACTGCCATCGCCACAGGAGTTGCGAACAGCGTCTCTCCCCCAGCTCTCATTCCTAACGATGTGATGAACTATATCGGAGCCCCACAAGATGAGGTAGATTTAGATCTAAGCAGAACAGTGACGATCGGCGCCGACACACCAGTGAACGACATTTTTACACTGTTGAGACTCCGCTATGGTATTGAGTTCCATTATTACAAGGCCGCCACGATTGACCGACGGCTTGAGCGACGCATGAAAATCGTCCATTGCCTCACGCTTCAAGACTATGTTGGATATCTGCAGGATAATCCTAGCGAGTTAGATCGTCTCTATCATGACCTACTCATCGGCGTGACACAATTCAATCGCGATCCAGATGCATTCATCGAACTCCAGAGTCATTTCTATAAACTCATCGAGACCCTGCCTTCAGATCGAGAGGAGCTGCGCGTCTGGATAGCCGGATGTGCCACCGGTCAAGAGGCCTACACGATTGCCATTATGCTGAGAGAGTTTGCCGATACCACGAATCAACAATGCTCGATCAAGATCTTCGCGACAGACGTGCATCAACAATCGTTAGACATCGCCACGTCAGGCGATTATTCAGAAGCCGACTTGCAAGAACTTCCTAAGGATGTCAGAGAAAAATATTTCACTAAAAAAGGCAGTGAATTCCATATTATCCGTGACATACGCAAGATGGTGGTCTTTGCTAATCACAATGTCATCTCTGCCGCTCCATTCACGAAGATTGATCTGATTTGCTGTCGCAACATGTTGATCTACTTTGAACCCATGATCCAACGTAAAGTCATTGCCCTGTTTCACTTTGCCTTGCGAGCAAAAGGGGTCTTGTTTTTAGGGCCAAGTGAAAATGTTGGTGGGGTTGAAGATGAATTTGACACATTATCGACCAAATGGAAGATTTTCCTCAAACGTCGAGACGTGCGACTCGCTGAAGCCAAACCGCTCCCAACGGCCATGTCAAACGCCTCGAACATGCAATTTCCGAGAAAAAGCCAAATCGCACTCCCCAAAGAAGGCCCGGATACCATGGCCATTTGGGCGTACGAAGCACTCTTGACGGACCTTGTTCAAACAGGAATCTTGGTAAATGAGCAAAAAGAGGTCTTACACGTCTTCGGCGAGGCCACTCAATTTCTTCGCCCAACGTCAGGACGTCCGGGCACACACCTCACCAAGCTAGTGACCGATGACCTTGCAAAGGCTATCACTACCGGTATCCATCGAGTCACGAGAACCAAATCCACCGTTGAATACCGGGGAGTCAAGTTGAATACCCAGTCAGGCCAGCAGCAGCTCATGGTTAAGGTTAAGCCCCTCTTTAATAAGCGGACGAATACAACGTTTTATTTTTCATATATTGAACAGTCCCTCCCAACTCAAATTTCTCAAGATGACATTATTGATCAACGTCTTCACTCCAACTCAACTACTGACTCCCTCAAGGACTTACATTCAGAGCTTGAATACACCAAAGAAACGCTTCAAACAACAAATGAAGAGTTGGAAACGAGCAATGAGGAACTCCAAGCCGCGAATGAAGAACTAGTGGCAGCGAACGAAGAACTGCAAAGTACGAATGAGGAATTATTAAGTACAAACGAAGAACTCCAGAGTACCAATGAAGAGCTGCAATCGGTCAATGAGGAACTCCATACAGTGAATGCCGAATATCAACGCAAGATTGCAGAACTCACTCAACTCACGACCGATATGGATAATTTACTGATCAGTTCAGAAATTGCCACAATCTTTCTCGACAAATCACTTTCTATTAGAAAATTCACTCCTGCAGTAGCCTCCATGATGCACCTCTTGCCACGTGACCTGGGTCGCCCAATCAGTCATATCAACCACCAGATTGACATCGGGAAAGAAAAGCTTACCGAATTCTGTCAACAAGTCTACGACTCTCAAGAACTACAAGAACGCGAGATACGCTGCGGGCAGGACCAATGGATGCTCATGAGAATTCTCCCGTATTTTGATGAACTGCAACAGGTCCAAGGCGTCGTCCTCACGTTTGTCGATATCACACCTCTCAAAAGAACGGAATTAGAGCTCAAGTCGTACACCGCCAAACTCGAAGCCAGCAATCAGGACTTACAAGACTTTGCCTTTGTGGCCTCACATGATCTCAATGAACCATTACGAAAGATCATCACGTACAATGATCAATTAGGAAAAGCATTAGCCGGAACACTCACAGAGCAGGCGCAGGACTTTATGTCTCGATCGACCAATGCTGCACAGCGTATGCATGTGATGATACAAGACCTCCTTGAGTTCTCACGGGTTCACACACGTGGACAATCCTTTGAAACGCAGAATTGTAATACAGCACTTGATCAGGCCATTGACAACTTGTACGTCACGATCGAGAACTCCCACTCCATCATCAAACGGGACCTGTTGCCAACGCTAGAAATCGATCAACATCAGATCACACAAGTCTTCCAAAATCTTATTTCCAACGCGATTAAATTCTGCGTTGAGCACACTCCAATGATCCATATTTCAGCCACCCATCAAGATTCTAAATGGCTTTTTTCTGTCAAAGATAATGGAATAGGGATGACTAAGAACAACCGGGATAAAATTTTCCTGATCTTTTATCGCCTCCATGGCAGATCAAAATTTCCCGGCAGTGGTCTCGGACTCGCCATATGTAAGAGAATCGTCGAACGGCATGAGGGAGAAATTTGGGTCGAATCAGAAGAAGGACTTGGTAGCACCTTTTACTTTACGCTTCCGACATCCCATTCATGATGTTCATTCACCCACAGGAAAGGGAAAAGAAGACCACGCATCAACATGATTGCAGTATTGGGTTGATGCGAACAATCCCATGAAGGCAATCAACAAAAACTGAGTATCTTCAAAAGAAATGTATCGCCCAATGATCAATGAAGACACGATCATCAGAAAGTCTATCGAAAAGTCGATTGCTGACAGTAATACTCAAAGGTTCTCCTAACATTTGCACGAGAAAGCCTGTGACCCAAGACCTTTTATATCCATTCCAGAATCAGAAACAAATACCCTCTTAGAATTGATTGGCTCTTTTATAAAATTATGCTATCCTTTTTTAAGGCAGCTCTTTTACCACTTTCTGTTCTCCAACAAACAACAAGCAACGCTATCCAATTATCCAGGAGTCGTTCATGAATGGCAGCCCAATCCATATCCTCATGGTTGAGGATGACGAGGAAGATGTCGAATTGACAAAGGAATCACTCGTGTCATCCAAAATTGCACTCGACCTTCAAGTTGTAGAAGATGGGGCTCAGGCCCTCGCGTATCTTCGAAAGGAACCACCATTCGAACAATCAGTGAAGCCCGACCTCATTTTGCTTGACTTAAACCTTCCAAAAAAAAATGGCCGTGAAGTGTTGTCGGCAATGCGAGGTGACTCAAACCTGAAAACCATCCCTGTCATTATTCTCACCACATCAGATCAAGATGCTGACGTGCTCCGAACTTACGAATTAGGCGCCAATTGTTATATCACCAAACCGGTGGGACTGACTCAATTTTCAAAGGTCGTAAGTTCGATAGAAGGTTTTTGGTTTTCAATTGTCAAATTACCACCCAGGGAATCACAATGACAGAGCGGGTTCGACAGCTTCTTGTTATTGACGATGATCCTGATGATATGTTGCTATTCCAGGAAAGCCTGAAGGAAACTCCCCTAAAATTTTCTATGACCAGGTTCCACACGGGACATGAGGCCATTGCACACCTCGAATTTCTTTCCATGTCCAAGGCTGAATCTTTACCTGACCTTATCTTTCTCGACTTTCAACTTCCTGAAGAAAGTGGGCCTGACCTTATTCGTATCATTCGTGCCAATACGGCTCTTCGGATTGTTCCGATTATCATATTATCAGGAATGGAAAATCCCACAAGTATCGGTGAGTGCTATTTAGCAGGGGCCAATTGCTGTGTCCCGAAACCCTCAACATTACAGGAAGCCGTATCATTAGCGCAGGCTATACATGATCTGTGGTTTTCGAACTCGAAGCTTCCGAGCGATTCATATCAATCAGAAAAAAACATTTCACAAGCATAGCGATCAGACAACACTCAGGTGCATGATTCGGACATGGTTTCTATCACACCTGGCAGTGCGCAAGTCACCACATAAAGGTAGAACCAGATATATGATGACAAACATTTTCCTTGTGTCCTAACAAGAAGGACGATATATGTCTCCCAAACCTATCTCCGTCTTGTTGGTAGAAGACGACGGTGATGATGTGCTCTTGACAAAAGATGCACTTCAAAGGTCAAAACTGTCCATTCAATTAGAAGTTGTCGACAACGGGGAACAGGCAATAGCATTTCTACAACACACCCCCCCTTATCATGATGCCCCTACTCCAGACCTTATTCTTCTTGACTTAAATCTTCCTCGCAAGAATGGATGGGAGGTATTAGAAATCATCCGGCAAGAGGCGCACTTAAACCCCATCCCTGTCATTATCCTCACGACCTCAAATCAGGATCCAGATATTCAACGGGCCTATGAGATGGGAGCTAACAGCTTTGTGACGAAACCCGTCGGGCTGGAAGAATTTCACAAAGTGGTTCAGTCCATTGAAGACTTCTGGCTTACCATCGTCAAACTACCTCGTCAACTCAAACAGTAATACCTATGGCTCTCAAAATCCTCCTTATCGAAGATGACGATGAAGATGTGTCAATCCTCAAGAGTCTCTTGCCGGATTCAAGGCACGAGATTATTCTTATTGAAATCGTCGACTGCCTTAAAGACGCTTTAAAATTGTTATCACGAATCCGCGCGGATGCTATTCTTTTAGATCTTTTTCTTCCTGATAGTCGAGGACTGGATGCATTTCGTACAATCAATGAAGAATTTCCACACATCCCAATCGTCCTGCTCACAGGTCAGGCAGATGAAGACCTCGCCCTACAAGCGGTGAAACTTGGGGCACAAGATTTTCTCCCCAAAAACCAGCTCACCGGCCCCTTACTCTCCCGCAGCATCCGATATTCGGTTACACGTCATCAATTGCTCCAGGAGCAACAACGCGATGAAACTGAACGACAGGCTCTCTATCAATTGGCTAAGAAACCAGCCAGCCCTGTCACTGCTGGCAGCTATGGAGAGCAGTTATTGGAAGACGGGTCACCAGCAATCTTTCAAGATATTAAGAATCAATTTTTAGATGTCCTAAACCTTGCGCTTGAAGAGAGTAAGTATAAAGTTGCATCGCATATCTCCAAAGACTTGCAACATATCAGTCAACGCCTTGGCCAACTCCATGCAGGACCCCGCGATGTGATTAATCTCTATCGTTCGGCCCTTCAAGAAGTCACCCTTGCGAGTACTCCAGAAAAGGCTCATGCATATTTAGATGAAGGTCGTTTGCTCGTCTTGCGTCTTATGGGCGATGTGATGTCCTACTATCGACTGCATAGTCTCAAGCGATCTAATTCGAGTGCCATTGCCTCACCTGAATTTCATTCTCTCACCTCTCGCCGACAAGGCACCTAGAGGAGCAAGGAGTCCTACCCATGAAGTCTTACCTCAAACTCTACATCACCGGCCAAACCCCAAAGAGCCAACAAGCGGTTCAGACACTTCATGAAATCTGTCGAGAAAAGTTTCAAGATGAGTATGAAATTCAAATCATTGATGTTCTCGAACATCCCCAGCTTGCAGAAGATGAACGTATTCTCGCTACGCCAACAGTCGTCAAAGAATTACCGCCCCCCATCCGTCGTGTGATTGGTGACTTATCGGAAAAAGAAAAGGTCTTACTCGGCTTAGATTTAGTGTCTCCACCATAGTCTGCACTTTAAACAAGGGAGGTTTGGGAAGATGAGTCAATTGCAAGAGGAAGGAATTGCCAAAGATCCGACGGGCATATCCGGATTTGAATTAGTCGCCTGTGGGGGTCTTCCTCGAGGACGGACTGTCTTGCTTTCAGGTACGGCTGGTAGCGCCAAAACCGTTTTTGCCGCTCAATTTTTGGCAGAAGGAATCAAGCAATTTGGTCAGACCGGGGTCTTTGTGACGTGTGAAGAATCGCCTACTGATATTCGAAGAAACTTACTGGGATTTGGCTGGGATATTGAAGAATGGGAAAAACAGGGGAAATGGTGTTTCGTCGATGCAAGTCCACAATTTGATCAGCCAAACACCGTCTCAGGCAGTTTTGATATGGGAGGGTTTTTGGTCCGTATTGAACATGCCATTGCAAAAGTGTCTGCGTCTCGGGTTTCACTCGATTCACTTGGATCAATCATGGGGCAGTTCGAGGATAAGCTGGCCGTCCGTAGTGAATTACTCCGTATCGCCGCTGCACTCAAAACCCTAGAGGTCACCGCTATTTTAACAAGTGAGCGGACAGAAGAATATGGCCATATTAGTCGATATGAGGTGGAAGAATTTATTGCCGACAATGTGATTATTTTGCGGAATGGGCTCCATGATGAAAAACGCCGACGGACAGTAGAAATCTTGAAGTTTCGTGGCACCAACCATCAGAAAGGTGAATTCCCCTTTACTGTTCGTACCGGTGAGGGCATCGTGATTATTCCCCTCTCAGCGATTGAATTGACACAAAAGTCCACCTCCATTCGCATTTCATCGGGAAATGGAGATCTTGACCTCATGTGTGGTGGAGGCTTCTTCCGCGATTCAATCTTACTCGCGAGTGGAGCCACTGGTTGCGGGAAAACCTTATTAACTAATGTGTTCATGAGTGCTGGGGTTCAAAATGCTGAGCGGTGCCTTTTACTCGCTTTTGAAGAAAGCCGGGATCAAGTCGTACGCAATGCGTCCGGATGGGGCATAGACTTTCAGGCCATGGAGAAAACAGGCAAACTGAAAGTGGTCTGCACTTATCCAGAGCATGACAATCTTGAAGATCATTTAATTATGATTAAGAAAATCATTGAGGATTATCGTCCAACTCGCCTGGCTTTAGATAGTTTGTCAGCACTCCAGCGAGTGTCAAGCGGGAAAGGGTTTCGAGAATTCGTCATTGGCCTCACCTCTTATGTCAAAGCCTTTCAAATTGCGACGCTCTTTACCTCGACCACAAGCTATGGACTCAATGGGAACTCCTCTGTCACGGCTGACCATATCTCGACAATTACTGACTCGATCATTCTCTTACGCTATGTCGAGTTTTTTGGAGAGATGCATCGTGGACTCACGGTTCTAAAAATGCGAGGATCTCACCACGACAAAGAAATTCGAGAATTTACGATTAATAACACTGGGCTTCATATCGGACGGCCATTTCGACACATTACTGGCATCCTTCGTGGAGATCCCAAACATATGCCACCGGCAGAGATGGATCGACTTGCACAACTGTTCCAAGAGGAAGTCAGCTAACGCTTTTGCTCATCATCAACTAACAACGAGCTCCGTTTAACGAGCTCCTTACAACCTTGCCCATGTCCATTACGTCTCACAACACTCATGTCTATGAGCATCAATTTCGTGTACTTGTCGAACACAACATTGATGGCATTGTAATTATTCAACACGATAGTGTCATTACCTTCGTGAACCCTGCGGCATGCGAACTCTTTCAACGTACAGCGGACGAACTTCTTGGTGCGCCATTTGGGTTCCCTATTATTGCTGACCAAACGACAGAGATCGACCTGCTCGGACGAAACGGCTCAGTCATCCCGGTTGAAATGCGTATGGTGACAGTAGAGTGGGAGGGAAAAACTAGCTACCTCGCGTCTCTTCGCGATCTCACAGAGCGAAGAAAATCTGAAGAAGAACGTAAACGCTTCGAAGCCCAACTACAATACACCCAAAAATTAGAAAGTCTCGGCGTTCTCGCTGGAGGCATCGCTCACGACTTTAACAATTTACTTATGGCGATTGTTGCACGAGCCGGCCTTGCACTTCGAACCATCAATGAGAGTTCACCGGCATATCCACATCTCAAACATGTCGAAAAATCAGGGCTTCGAGGAGGTGAGCTCGCAAATCAAATGCTCACCTATGCAGGAAAAGGGAAACTTGTTATCAAGAGTATTGATGGCTCACAACTCATTAAAGAAATGGCGCATTTGCTGCGAATCTCAATTTCCAAGCGTGCCGAGCTTAAATATAACCTCGCACCGAATCTACCACACATCGAAGCTGATCCCTCACAGTTCCGACAATTGATTCTGAGTGTGCTCACGAACGCGTCTGAAGCCATCGGTGACAACAATGGCGTGATTACCATTTCAACAGACTCTCTCTCCTTGACTAGTGACCTTTTCAAAGACTGGTACGTTGCTGGGGACTTGCCCTCATCCCACTGTGTATTTATTGATGTCTGTGATACTGGTTCAGGCATGGACCCCACAACTATTCCTAAAATATTTGACCCATTCTTTACAACAAAGTTTACGGGACGAGGGCTGGGTTTAGCGGCCTTGCTTGGTATCGTTCGAGCTCATAATGGCGCTGTTGCCGTAATCAGCCGACCTGGAGAAGGAACGCATTTTCGCTTGCTCTTTCCCACTCAAGCCACGCAACAAAACAGCACACTCCCCCCCCCAGACCCGAGTCTTTACTGGAAGGGTTCTGGAACAGCGTTAGTCGTTGATGATGAAGAAGACGTTCGTGTTGCGTCTCAGCTTATTTTAGAAGAGGTGGGATTTACTGTGCTCACGGCCCATGATGGCCATGCTGGGTTAG
>JBMYWX010000040.1:11124-17032 GCA_049607825.1 Nitrospirales bacterium | reverse complement strand
TCCCATCGTTTTGGGACTCGACGGTATGCCACTGCTGACAATAGTCGGAATAATTTCTTGTTAGCGATTATTACATTGGGCGAAGGATGGCACAATAATCATCATCGGTATGAAAGCTCGACTCGACAAGGGTTTCGATGGTGGGAAGTGGATATTACGTATTACGCATTGTGCGTTCTTCAGTTTTGCGGCTTAATATGGGATATTCGCCCTGTACCAGCTTCAGTATTAAATGAAAAAACTGTAAGCCAAAGTAATGTAGATTCGAACTCTGAGAAGATCGCGGTCTAAGCTTTTCTTACTCAGAAAAAATTCTGGAATTCTGTCCTGGCTAAGCAGGCCCTTTTCTAGGGTCAACACTCAAGACCACTTCTTCTCGTCCTTGAGTATACTGACGAGTTCAACCCTATTTCTTACCTGATACGATGATCCTCTGCAAGAGCCGTTGAGGTGACTCGTAGGGGTGGTCAACGGAACACTGAAATATAGACGGTGTCAGACTTCTTTTTCGTCCATGGAAATCGAAACAATGTTCTGATTTGACTAGAATATTGTCCAATGTTTGCTTGCTGCCAGAGACCATTTTTAAAATAATCCTCATTCTCAACGTCTTTTAAAAATCCTGCAAACTTTTCGTCTGTGAAAAAATTCACCGACCAACTATTGGTCCACTTTGGCTGACATTCTCGTACATAGGTATCGACTTGGTAGAGGAGGGACTGCATCTTTGTAATCTCAGCCATAACGGATACACTTGTACGGAGAAAGAGAATCTCATGACCGAGGGGGATGCTGATAAGACCAATGGCGTTTCCCTTCGTCAGGCAGACTTGTTGATTAGTGTGTAGGACGTCTGCTTGTCCTGGATCTCCTTTCGGGATCGTAATACGATGGGGGGTTCCTGCTTTGCATACAAACTTTAAAGAGGCTGGGGGGCAGTCCCAGTCCAGTTGTACGCCAAATTGATCCACGTGAGACAAGAGCGAAGGGATTCTCAAATTTAAGGCAAGTTTACCTTGAATCGATTCACCAGGAAGAAGTCGAACTTCTTGAGAGCCGAAATCCCATCGTTGGGTCTGCTGCTTAATAGGATTGTTGCGCTCATTCATTTGAAATGCCAAGAGCCATTTTGAGTCATTTGGGGGATTCCATGGCAAGTCATGTACGTCGACGATAACTGGTTGTTCGCTGATATTCGTTAAATGGATATGAATAACGTATTCTCGCTTCTCCGGTTTTTTTAAAAAAACTTCCATGGCTAAGGGAAGCCGAACTTCTTCGTCAGAATCTATTGCGCTGTATAGGTAGGGGGGCCATGCAAGGATGAAGAGCCAAGAGCAGGACATGATGATATGAAAAATATTTCGTTTCATTGGTCTAGCGGTAATTAATAGTGGGAAGGTCTTCAGCGTTGCATTCGTTGATGGCCCGTTTCCACATTGAAAAGGTAAAGGTTTTTTCATGATTTCTCCAGCCAGGATAAGAATTCACTAGTTTCCGACGTCCAGCCCAATTCCAAATATTAAGGCTTCATCAAGTTTCTTATTCCCAAACTCAGGTTGGCTATTGAAACGAATATCATAGGTAAATGTGATAAACATATATTTGTTCAGCTTAATTCTTAGTCCTTGACTCGAGTTTACGCGAAGACCGGTACTTTCTTTGCCAAAGTCTTGAAAGCCCTGATGGTCAAGAAATACTTCAACTCCGTTGGAAATAAGCCAATATTTCCAGTCTATGGACCATAGTCCTGTTGGATTTCGTATGGTTTTTCTGGATTTAAAATCTTGAAGCACAAAGCCTGGTCCTCCGACAATGGCTAGTGTATGTTCCTCGGAATCAAAAAATTGGTAGCCTAAGCCAATAGTGGTAGAGCTTCTGACCGTGAGATCCTGAAAGGAGTCTTGCTCAAACAATTCGTCAAAATTCACAAAGATTTTATCCGAAACGAAGTAGTCATAATTGAACGTTCCTCGGGAATTTCGTGCTGTGACTGCCGTATCAGATTCACCATAATTATACCTGCCACCAATACCTGCGCGGTGAGTCTTATAGAAGCGAAAAGTCCAATCAGCAGAAGCATTGACGGCTTGAGTCGAAGAATTTCCCGCTGTTCGGTTGCCTCCTAACGATGTATTTCCATCATAGCGAAACGCAGGGAGGGGATTAATTGATGAGATGGTTGATAACGATATCTTTCGAATCGTCTTTTCTTTCTTTTCAGGAATGACGACTTCTTCGGGGTCTTCCATAATTAATTCTTCAGGATCTGAAGAGTTCACGATCCCTCGTAAGCGCGAACCATCATGTAATTCTATCGTGACTGGGCTCGTTGAGGCGAAGCTCTCAATAACTTTCCAGTTTAATTGAATTTCACCACCATACGATGTCTTGAGAATGAGAGATTCTTCTTCCATTCTCACAATGGTTCCTGTGATGCGATCTCCATTGGTCAATCGAATTTCGTCAGCCCACGTCAGATTTATGCACGTAAGCATAATAGATGATAGAGTCAGGAGCAGGTGAAGAGCCCTAGGTGACTGAAAGGTCATGAAGTAATTGGATATTGAAGTCTATAGTCGTAGATCGGCATGTGAGAGCTGACCTGCTTTTTCTGTGTCTGTGTATTGAGACATCTCTTTCCGATGAAGAATCGTACAATCATGAAGCCCCCAGGTAGCAAAAGAATTGCGAGCACAGACTGAATTACCTGAAATGCTTCGAATGTATAGTGAGCAAGATTATTCCACTTTGGATTGCGTTCTCTTCGACAAAGCTGTTTCCTCGATATTTCCATTTCAGGAGATGATTGGTCAAATTATTGTTAATGAAGAGTCCGACAGTTAGTTAAGAACGCTTCAATCGGCTATCTGGAAGTGCTGAGTACCCGTAGGCGGTAATAAGATGTTGATTCTCACTACATTCCCATGATCATTTGATTTTGAAGGCAATGAAGTAGCATAGATGAACTTGCTGAGAATAGGATCGCTACGGTACGATTCTACCAAGATTTCTCTAGTTGTATCCTACAAAAGATGGATAAAAGAACGAAAAAAATCTTCATAGACGTTCAAGATTCAGGTGTTGTGATATGCTGAATGCCATACATCTCAGCACTAAAGACTTTCAGGTGATTTGTTCATGATGTCAACGAGGCAACGAGAAATTCTGCTGTTATTGAGACAATATCAAGCGGGTCTTTCAATACCGAAGCTTGAACTCAGTTTGGGTATTAGTCGGACAGCCGTGAATCAGCATTTGACGAATATGGAGCGAGATGGCTTGGTGTCCAAAGGGGAGGCTGAAAAAACGGGAGGACGTCCTGGACATGCCTATGTAATAACCGAAAAGGGCATTGAACAATTACCGAAACAGTACTCATGGTTTTCAGAGTTGATGCTTGATGGACTTAAAGCTAAGCTTGGATCTGATGGGCTCACAAGTTTTTTAAGGGAACTCGCTAAAGATGTTGGCCGTCAGCTTCGTCCAAGGTTGGGAGGTAAGGCAAACGAGGAACAATTGAATGAGGTCAATTCCATTTTGAATGAGTTAGGTTATGATGCTCATGTTCCTTTCCCAGTTGCTGGTGAACTTCCCATGATTGTCGCTCACAATTGTGTCTACCATAAATTAGCCGCAAAACATCCAGAGATATGTCAATTCGACCTTGCATTGTTGGAGACTCTTCTGGAAGGCCATACCACCTCTCAAACGGAGTGCATGGTACAGGGTGGAGCTGCTTGTCGATTCTGCTTCCATACATCTGCAATTGGTGAGTAGTGTAGGGTGTGACAACCCATTATTTGTAAAGCTGACTATGAGCGGAGAAACAGCCGAGGAGTAATAGCTGTATAATACTCCATGCAACGCCTTTGGGTTCGTTCTGAGGGTGAATCTGCCAGCTAAGGCGGAGAGAAGATCTTCAGGAGTGCAGCGGAAAATTGGCAGGCCCCTGAACAATTTGTTCAATATCGAGCGTCGGCCCCTTAGAGCGGATAATAGAGCGTTCAAAGAGACTTTCCATTTCCTCAATATTTCCAGGCCAGTCGTAATTTCTTAGCACCTGAAATGTTTCTTCGCTGACTCGTTCAATTCTTTTTCCATACTTCCCTGAGTATATCCTGACAAAATGGTAGGCTAGGGCCTCGATATCCTCCAGCCTATGGCGAAGGAGGGGAATATGCAACGGAACGACGTTAAGGCGATAGAACAGTTCTGGTCGAAATCGGTGAGCCATGACATCGTCTTGCAAATTTCGAGTTGTCCCAGCAATCACCCGAATCTCATCTTCCTTATCACTATTGGCTGAATTCAGTGATTCCATTTCAATGGTTAATAGACATCGCAGAAGCCAGGTTTGGGCCTCTGGAGAGAGTGATCCAACTTCATGAAGATACAGGGTGCCTCCATGTGTCAGGTCTATGGGGACATCTCCAGGGTTGATGGTATGGGTATCGTCCTCTTGGTTCCAAAGTTGTAAGGGGTGTTGTGTTGTATTGGGCCGGAAATCCGCACAGTTAATTTTATGGAAAGGTAGTCGGTGACGAGTACTGTAACTATGAATCGTACGAGCTAAGGTTTCTTTTCCAGTCCCTTGAGCTCCGACAAGGAGGACTCGACAATCCGCCTGTGCGACCAAGCGGATCTGTTCAAGGAGATCTTGGAAGATCGTACCTCGACCAATCAACGTTTCAAAAGTATTCATGGGGTGAGGACCATAATGCGAGTTGACTGTCGCTTCAGTAGGCATAGTGTTGATTCCTTGTGGTTAGTCAGTCACAGGGAATTAAAGTAGCAACCAAGATGCCAACTTTTTCATGTTTGGTTATATCCATCTATGGCCTTGAATTCATTTAAGTTTTCGAATTTTTGTGAGAATAGAACTAGAAATGGAGATGTAGGCTTGCGCCAGCATTTGCCTATATATTGGCACCTTGCCAATATTTTTAGGAAAAGACTTCCTAGGAGAATGCCAGCTCAAGTCTTGGACTTGTCGTAAACGTTTGACGGATACGAGTAATCACAATGCGAAGGTTAAGAAACAGAAAAGAGTCTGAGGGAGTTAGAACGGATTGGAAATGAAGGTGGGAGAGGAAAGACGCTAGAAAGAATCAAAATGCAGATGAGCCCAGAAAATAGATGGGTGAGTAGATGAGCTAGGTTTTCGTCATTCGTGTGTTTCTAGGATTTGATCCTCTACGCGATGCGCGAGCACGAGGTTCTGGATTTGATTTGGGAGTACTTTGAGTTGTGGTGGGTCTTGCTTCCCACTCCTCAACTTGACCAGAAGGGCCACGTGACCACCAACAAGAGAGTAATATTTTTGAATCTGAACTGAAATCTGTCATGGCACGATCCGTTTCTTCTGAAGGTGAAGTTTTTTTTCCTGGGTTAGGGCTACCTTGGGTACTCCTCTTTTTTCCAGGCTTGGACATTGTCTCGTATTCTCTTCAGTGTGGGGAAAACCACTCGCTAAAAGGCAATTTTATGGACAAAACCACTATAAGCTTATAGTCAAGCAAATTTTATGCTAGAAACGTGGATGTTAGGGAAAAAAGAAAAGCTAAAGAAAAATCAAGAAGGTTTTGGGGAAAACCATTGAGTCGTCACATATTTAAATTGGACGGCATCAAATGGTTTTAAAAGGTAGGCATTGGCTCCTAGTTCCATGGCAGCCATTGCCCGATCTTGAGCTTCAGAGGCAGTCACCATGACTACAGGAAGGTGTGGGTATTGCTGCCGAATAGCTTGGAGAATTTGTACGCCTGTCATATCTGGGAGGCCAATATCTAAGATTACTCCGTCATACAAAACTTTCCCTTGCAGAGCCTCGAGGGCTTCTTTTCCGCTGTGGGCTGGCTGGGTTTGATACCCATCCCCCTCTAATCTATCCGTGACAAACTCTAAA
>JBMYWX010000040.1:0-11114 GCA_049607825.1 Nitrospirales bacterium | reverse complement strand
TATGGTTTCAGGTTCAAGGGGAAGATCAACATGGAACCTAGTTCCTTTACCTAATTCACTTTCAACCTGAATCGTCCCACCTTGAAGATCGACAAGTTGTTTCACGATCGATAATCCTAAGCCTAAGCCCTTTACATTAGACTTGTTTTGACGGTTAACACGGAAGAAGGGTTGGAATAATTCTTTAAGATCTGCTGCAGCAATACCTTCACCGCTATCAGCGACGGTCAATCTAGCGAAGGACGTATTCAATTGTGCAAGAGTGACCTGAATGGCTCCTTCATTTGGAGTATATTTGATCGCATTGACAATTAGATTAATAAGAATTTGGCTCACTTTATCAGCATCGGCGTGGACCGTGAGGTGCTGTTCCTGACAATCTAAGGTTAGGGAGAGTTGTTTCTCATCGGCTTGAAATTTGAGTTCTTCAACGCATTCTCTTGTGATCAGGGCGATGGGCACCTTTCCCAGGATAACCTCCATCTTTCCGGCTTCCAAGCGTGCGCGATCAAGAAGATCGGCGATCATACGTGCCAATCTATTGCTATTCGCCTGAATGCGTTGAAGGCAACGTTCTTGTTTTTCCGTAATCGCACCAGTGACCCCAGCTAAGATGTTTTCGGCGAAACCTTTAATGCTTGTCAGAGGGCTTCGGAGCTCATGAGAGACATGTGCAAGGAATTGAGATTTTAGGCGATCGAGTTCTTGTAATTCCTCGTACGCATGCTGAAGCTCCGCTGTTCGTTCATCGACGCGCTGTTCAAGTCCCAGGTTCAGTTCCTCAATTTGATGGTACGCGTCTGTATTATCAAGAGAAATAGCGACCTGGGTCGCGACCGTGACCATGACATCTAAGTCGTCTTGTGTGAGGGATGATCCTTGAACCCGATCAACCATCAATGACCCAATGACCTTATCCTTGACTTTTAATGGCACGACAATGAGTGACGTAGCCTTGGAGATGTTGGCCATTTCTTGATTGACCGGGTGGAGTCGTTCCCATACAGCGTGGTCATAGATATTTTCGAGAAGTACAGGCTCACCTTTGAGCATGACTTGCCCTTCTATTGTGGAGGGGTCTGAAATAGTGATTTCACGGGAACGAGCAAATTTTGCGGCTTCTGTGGGGAGGCCAACTACGCGTGCATCATGGACGACCATGCGATCTGGATCAAAAAAAGACATCATCGCGCGATCGTAATGGAGTTCTTGGATAATAGTTTTGAGGACATTCTGTATTAACGTTTCTCGGTCGAGCGTAGCACTGAAAAGCAGTCCTGCACGGTGAAGCGTCGTGAGCTGCGTGACTTTCCGACGAAGTTCAACCGTCCCGTGTTCCTGTTCCAAGGAGGCTTCGCGAAGTTCCTCGTGGCGAGTTTCTACGGCTTCCAGTTGTTCGGCGATCAAGGCCTCTCGCTGCTCTGAATGTATTTGCTGTTTTCGTTGGGTGCAGAACCAGGCGATCACAGGGGGAAAGACTGCGATGGCGAGGGCCTCGGCAAAGGTTACAGTCGGATAGCGCCACTGAAGGTACCCAAGAGCAAGAAGTCCAGCCAAGATACCCCCAAGTGCCCACCCAAAGGGCAGTTGAATCGGTGGAGTCCAACGAAACTCCCATTCACACCACTCATCGCCATCTGCAATACATTGGAGATCCTTGACGGAGGCATAGCCCAACTGGTGGACATGTTCCGGAACGACAGACAGGGCCGTTTTTGAAACTTCACAAATTTGATCAGCGCATCGTTTTCGATAAGCTCCAAATTGTTCGTAGACGTGATCGTTATATTTCATTCGGAGAATGGCAGATTTCTCCGTGACCATCCCGACTTCAAATAAGATTGAGCCTCTGGCAAACTTTTGTCCGAAATGGGGGAACATTTTATAGATTTGTTGGATAGAGAACGGACGGCCCAAGGTTTGAATGATGGGAGAAATGTATTTGGTCGTTCCAACCTGAACTTGAAACTGAGGGTCCTTGGAAATTAACAGGCAAAATTCTGTGAGAAAACAGACAAATTCATAGGAGTAGCTATTCCAGATATTTTTGAGAAACGAAGGGGTGACGTGATAGGTAGGGTCGGAAATGCGTTCGTTTAAGCGGGTACAGAGCTCCACTCCGGCTTGGACTCCGGCTTGGGGACCCTCCTTCTTGGCGACAATCTCTTCAAGGTGCGTGATGTAGGCACTGACCTTAATCCCGGTCACATCGCGAATCTTCTCTCCCTTATCGTCGGTCCCGAACGGCCGAAACTCTAAGGTCCCTTTTTCAAGGATCGTGTGCTCTTTCGCGAGTAAATGCATAGGAACAGTGCTCGGTTAGTAGGGGAATAGCCAAATCATACACTGATAGGGGAGAGCCGGCAAAGAAAAACTGTGAAGCGTCGTTCGTGAAGCGTGAATTGTCTAAGAAAGATAAAAAGACTCTTCTTACGAGTTATAAGGAATAAGGTACGTTCTTCACTTCGACGAAATACTCTTCACGAAATACGAGATATGTTTGTTTCTTCACTCGGGCAGCCTTAACCAAGCAATGCCTTGATGCTTGTAGTTGAATGTGCGGGAATGAAAGATTTCGGCCATGATCTCGAGGGACTCGACAAGGCGTGGCCCAGGACGATTAAAAAATTGATTGCCGTCGGTGGCATACACCTGCCCCGTTTTTACGGCCTGCAAGGTATGCCAAATGGGATGAGCCGTGAGTGTTGGAAGATGTTCTTGAATCTGAGCTAAAGAAAAACCGCAAGGGAGAATCAAGATGAGGTCAGGGTCGGCTTCTGCGAGGGATTCCCACGTAAGCCAGGGTGCATGTTTTCCCGCCTCACCAAAAATGCTGATACCTCCAGCCATCTGTACAAGTTCAGGAACCCAATTTCCGGCAGCCATGAGAGGGTCCATCCATTCGATGCAGGCTACTCGTGGTGGGTGAGGAAGGGTGTGGGCTAATTGAGTTATTCCATTCATGCGTGCGAGAAGCGCATTGAGAACCTGTTCGCCTCGGGCTTCTTGATCGAGTGCTCTCGCCACAGAGCGAATGTCACTCCAGACACCGGATAAGTCCGTCGTTTGAAGAGAGACAATCGAAGGTTTCTTTCCAAGCCAGGAATCTAATGCGAGTTCAACATCATGAAGGCTGACCGCACACACGTCACATTGTGTTTGCGTCACAATGACATCAGGTTGTAATTCATGCAATATTTCTGGAAACACACGATACACGGAAAGAGATTTTTTCAATAAATTTTTGACGCGACTGTCAATTTCTTGGCTGGTTCCATCAACGTCAAACTTGAGTTCAGTGCAAATTGGAAGGTGGGTAATCGAAGAAGGAAAATCACATTCATGTGACCGCCCAACAAGCTGCTCTTCTAATCCCAGCGCACAGACTATCTCAGTAGCACTTGGAATCAATGTGATGATACGAGTCGTCATAATCTGTCTCAATAGAGAATCAACCCTAGTTTTTTTGGATCCAAATCCTAATGGGTCACTAGGTGATTAGCAAGGGAGGCCATATCAAGACAAATACCAATCATTGTGATTTGGTTGACCTCTGCTCAATATGGTAAAAGAACGAAATAATTCTAAAAGAGGTTTAGTGGGGCAATAAAAGAGTGCCTCGCTACAATTCATTTCTTTACAATCTCGCGAGAGATTAAGCGAATCGAGGATTGTTAAAAAAGGTTTGTTCTACAAGCCAAATTCGTGAAACCTCATTAGTTGCTCGCATTTTGTGACATAATCTGTTTGACTTTTCCGAAATACGCTTCACGAACGACGAGCCTGAGAAACTCAGGCTATTTGACCCAACCAAGGAGGGCACGATGGCCACCAAAGCCTACATCCTCATGAAAGTAAAAACAGGAAAATCACAAGACGTGCTTGCCACGTTAAAAGCCATGCCGGGGGTAGAGCAAGCACATGCCTGTTTTGGGCAACCGGATATTTTTGGGCTCATCAATGCCCCCGATGACCGTGCACTCTCCGATCTCATTATGACTAAAATCCATACCATTCCCGGTGTTGAAGAAACCGACACACATATTGTGGTGCAAGAGTAGAGCGAATTACGTGGAGAATCTCTCAGTCTGAACGATCGGGTTTAGTTTCGAATTAATGGCTTGGGAGATGTTTCAGGAAAAATTCTTTCACGTTTTCACCCATAATTTGTCGAACCTGTTCTTTTGTCAAATTACTTTTGCCCTTTTTGTCGTACAACAATGCCTGAGTTAATAAACGCATGCCTCTTGCGTCAAAGTGAGCGACTACAGCTCCATCAAAATCCGAACCTAAGGCAATGCCCTTGGCAT
This sequence comes from Nitrospirales bacterium, assembly GCA_049607825.1. Classification (GTDB taxonomy): domain Bacteria; phylum Nitrospirota; class Nitrospiria; order Nitrospirales; family UBA8639; genus JAGQKC01. The sequence goes on along the minus strand of JBMYWX010000040.1, from coordinate 6,804 downwards.
TATTCTCTTCTTGAACTGTTGTCATTACGTGTTTTATAGCGTTAATGGTTCCATCAAGACCTTTGTCACATACGGCAGAATCGTACAGACCTATTCCGATCAGACCTCCTTCGGGAATGATTTTTTTGATGTGCGCATCTTGTAGATTTCGACCGTCTCGTTCACATCTTGCCTCAATACCTATATGAGAAACAATCAATCCAGGGACGGGGAAGGTGTGTCCATCGTAAAGTCGAAGTACGTCGTCAATCGTCTGTGCCGATGCATGAGAAAGGTCAAGAATCATTTGACGTTTGCCCATCTCTCGAATTAGCTCATTTCCTTTTTCTTGAAGTCCTGTACGTTCAGAACCAGTTGATGAACCAGCAAATTCATTGTCAAAAAAGTGCGTGAGTGACAAGATGCGATATCCGGCTTCATAAAAACTCTTAAGATTATCCGGATCTCCTTCAAGGGCATGTGCCCCTTCTAAACTCAGAATGCCCGCAGTGATATCCGTGCGTTGCTCCCGCCTGTTCAGGTATTCGATTAAGTCAGGTTGTGACTTGATGACCGTTAATTTCCGGTCAGATCTTTCTGCAGCTTTATGAAGCTTTTCGGCATAGAAAAGGGCCCGTTCTTTTAAGCTTCCCCTCTTTCGATCATCACCAAGTTGTGCAATAGCAAGCAAGGTCGTCACGTCAGGCGAGTACTTGCTAAAGAACGCAGTTCTCCATGGAGATGAAAATAGACGCAGCCCAGGCACTGGGACTTTTGTGAAAACTGAGAAGACCTGGAGGGCGATATTGCCTTCGATTAACCTTGGAACGTCCACATGACCATAATCGTGTTTCTGAAGAATATCTTCTCTCCAGAGTAGGCTGTCGGCATGCAGGTCAGCCACGAATAGTTCTTTGTGAAGTTTGGATGCCTCGGGCCTGATCTGGACATGATCGTAGGCTGGGGTTGGTCTGGACTTCACGCATGGATCAAATCCCTCTATGTTTGATCCAGGATAAGGCTCTTTGGAAACATAATTTATCAAGCAATCACTGGTCTTAGCGATGAAGTTGCAGCCTGTAAAGCTAGCGAAGATAATCAATAACAAAATTTGGCCAATACGATAAAAAGTTGAACGCCGGTCCATGGCAATTCCTCGCAGGAAAATAGATAAAAGTAATCAATGGGGGTACGAACTGTAGCATACGATGCTAAAGAATCAAGTGAGGGGACTACCCTTCAAATGCTCAAGAAAAATCGTTGAGTATGAAGATGTTTTTGGGGATCGGTTAGATCGAGTTATAGGCAGAAAGGGTGCGGAGAACGAAGAAAGGGCCAGCATTGATATGCTGGCCCTTTCTTCATAGAGATATGTAACTTTGGAAAAATCAGTTCTTAAAACAATCCCGATGCATGTCCAGATGAGGCCATGAAAAACAACATTGGAATCGAAAGCAAGGTATTGGTTCGTGATGCTAGCAAGGCGATACGTGCCGATTTGGGTTTTTGTTCGGCGGGTGCATCTTTGAGGCCCAAGACTATTTTCTGATTAGGCCAGATGATGCCCCAAACATTGAGCAACATAATGGTGCCGAGCCAGGCGCCCATGCCGATCACGGCATCTTGGCCTTGCAGCATGAACGCACTTCCGAACCGATGTTGGTTCATGAGTAAGGCTGCGCCGAATACCCAGGTTGCCAATGCTCCCCATCTGAACCACCATAAGGCATTTGGGACAAGGTGTTGAAACGCTTCGGCTTTGGTCTCAGGTTTAACCACTTTCAAAAATGGCACTTGAATAAAGTTAAAATAGTAGAGAATGCCGATCCAGGTGATACCGGCCATAAAATGTCCCCATGCGAGCAAGCTTTCCATATTGTTTCCCTCTTTTCTAAAGTATCTGGTGAATGGTGATTACGAGAATGATTAGCCAGTCTTACACGAGCATTTTGACGAGCCCATAAAGTACAACGGTTAAGACAAATCCTGCTGTAATCGTTCCACTAATCGTATCGAGGGGATTCCCCATTACTGCCTCCTTTTATGTGATAAATCAGGGACTTTTGATTTTAGCGTATGCCCGGTAAATAACCTAACGTATTCCGCCTAAGTTGTTCAAGGTGAAGGATGAGTTTTCGATTTCTGAGGTGTTCGAAGTTTTACAGTTTTCTTGGGAGTGGGAAGACAAAATCGCCACGGCTTGAGAGCCCATTCTCCGGCGTAATCGATGCCAATTCGTGGCAATGCCTGTATCTGTTGACGCGGAACGTATGTTCCACGGTCTTCCACCCAAATGGCCTGTCCTGAAGTAACATCAAGTCTATTATGATTTCGATCGATGCCCAATTGTTTGCATACACGCCCTGGGCCGTCAATCCTGATAGGAGTAGGAAGTGGTCCCTTTCCTGCTTCGACGATCTCAATGCCTCGGATCAGTATCGCTGCTGGGAAATCTACATGCTCAGTCACGAAGTTTAAAAGATTGTGCATCCCGTAGATGAGATAGACATAAGTAAATCCCGGTTGTCCAAATAAGACTTCAGTTCTTTTCGTCCGACCCTTTGACGCATGACAGGCTTTATCTTCTGGACCAACATAGGCTTCGACATCAACGATCTTTGCTGCAATGGTGCCTGCCTCAGAGTCCCGTAGTAGATATTTCCCTAAAAGCTCTTTCGCTACCTTCAGGGTAGGTCGATCAAAAAATGATTGCGGAAGAATATTGGAATGGTTTGAGGAATGCCCCTCCTTTGTAAGGAGGGGCGGAGGGAAGGTAGAGTTTTGAATCAACCGTTGAGCAAGGTTTTCTATTATTCCATTCAAGTTCTGGAACACGTCGTCATTGTTATATCGGATGACGCTAAGGTTCAGGGACCGTAGGTAATTCTCACGTTTTTTATCTTTATTAATGTGATTTCCAATAGCGTGTACGTCGCCATCAATTTCAATGACTGTGTGTTTTTCAGGACAATAAAAGTCAACAACATAAGGTCCAATCCCATGTTGCCGTCGAAACGTTAAAGTCTCAAATGGTTGGCCACGAAGCTTCTTCCATAACAAGGTTTCAGCTTTAGGCATTGATGTTCGAAGGCGACGTGTAATAGGAAGAGATTTTGAGTTGCGATTCAACGTTCTAGTTGTATGCTTCATCGTACTTGCTTGTATTTCTATTCCGGCCTTTGGAGGCAACGGCCGCATTCTGCTAGTCCCCCTCCTTTGTAAGGAGGGGTGAGGGGAGGTAGAGACACGGCATCGCCAAACTTGGATCGTTATGGCAATATTATCATGTGAGCATATTTCATTTGAAAGACTCTACCCCACCTTAATCGCCGTGCCAATAGACGCGCCAAAGTCGAAGTCTCATACTGCGCTGTGTGAGCGAGCGTGGTTAGTTTACGATTTATTTGGTTTCGCGATTTCCCCTTACAAAGGGGAGGATTAATTATGAGACATGATCGCCATAGGGTGGAAGAGTTGTCAGGCGGTTGTCGTCGACTGGTCCGCCGACTGTGAAATGGTAAAGCGATTGAAATTTCGTATCTGGAAAAAACCCAAACACGCGATGCACGCGATCATCAAAAAAACACCCGATGCCGGTCGCGCGGACTCCAGCCGCTTCAGCCTCCAAATATAAGACTTGCCCAATCAAACCTGTTTCCCAGAAGAGTCGACGGTATGCCCAGGGACCATCTGTTTCTAATGTGTGATCGAACTCGGAAATCATGCCTAACGAAAAAGCGCTGTCTCCAGCGATTTCCTGCCAGCAACTCACCTGTGTTGCAATTTTTTGTGCATTGCCATCTTCCAATACATATAAGGGAAGATCTTCGGGACAGGACTCAGGTTTAGTCCATACGAATTGTTCATGCATGACGGATTTGAATTCGTCAAATTGTTCTTGAGAACGATCTCGAATCAATAGATAGAGTCCCGGTGGAATGCCATCGACGCGATGAACAAAGAGCGCAAGATGAATCGTAGGTTTCCAAGGAATACTGTCCCAGGGCATTGGACGTTGATTCACGGATAGTTCGCTGTGGGGCATAACTCGGCTGAGCATCGTATAGAAACGTTGTGCGGAAATGCTGGTGTGCCCATCAAATGAGACCGCACTCCGCCGCTGATGGATGATGTGGCCTGACGAAAGTTGATCAGACTCAGATTTTCCCTTACCGCTTACCGGGGGAGGAGACAAAGAATTTGTTCGAAGATCATGGGCCGATTTCCAAGAAGCTTCTGCGACATCATCAATGATTTCCCAAGGAATCGGATTATCTCGACTCAAGCGATTGGCTTTGCCTTGCCAGTTGCTTTGAGTAAGGTTTCTCACGGCTTGTTCATCAAGTGCGAGTGAGATTTCTTGTTGTGATTGTGCTGCCTGTCTAGGCCAAACAACTGCGACAAGTTCTGGAAATTCTTTTTCAGACTGCACAAAGTCGTCACTTCGATCTAACCCAAGAAACGTCGACAACACATCATCTGATGTGCCTTCTAGAACAACCATGTGCCAGCCTAGTGTGGCAGCCGCAATGCGAAGTGTGCCAATCGCATGACCCACATCGTGCTGACAATAGCGAAACGCGCGTTCACCGTATTTCCACGCTTCCCGCCAGTGGATCGAACTCAGCCCAACTAGAAACGATTGTGCAGGAAAACCATCTAAGAGTTGTTGGGCTTCAATTTCAGAACATGCACAGCGATGTTCGAGCCCATGCTCTTTTGGTGCGTAGTGGTACAGGCCAGGAGTCAGCGGAAGATTCGAGTGGTGTCCAAGAAACAGATAGCCTTCGGTTGGGTGGAGATTCCCACTGGAAGGATTGCTGCGTAAGGCCCATCGATTTCCTCCGAATTCCTTCCATGCTGTGATGGAGAGTGCATATTCAAAGAACCGAGACAAAGATTCGATGGTGAGGGGTTCGGACGGAATACTTCCTGGTTGATAGAGGTTTTCATAGGGAGGAGAAACAGGGTTATCTCCTGGAGTCAGATGCGGGAGTGGGATAAGCGGCGCACCCTCAAAACGACGAAACGGATCAGGCTGATTCGCCCAATCCATATAGCCTAATGAGCGAGCATACTGATTGAAATCATGCTTGGTTTGCTCATGGTACTGCTTGACTCGCTCTAAACAGTCTGAAGTTGATCGATGGGGCTCGTCAGATTTCATAATGGTTCGATACCCGAAAACTTTTCATCTAGTTAAAACTTGGCGAAGACGTTCAACAGCCTGTTCCCGTTTGAAAGGGGCCATACGCTGTATATTGAGGAGCTTCCATTGAACTGCAGGAAGTCGCTCGATTCCATCAAAAGATAAAAGATTCCAATCTGGCTTTCCACGTTTAAAACTTAGGAGGAATGTCCTTTGTCGCTCGGTCAGTCGTTCATGGATCAGAGTAATCATTTTCTTGCGAGTGTGTTCGAGCTCTTCTACCGTCACAGGGATAAGTGCCATACCACGAAATTGCTCCTCGAAGGTCCTTGCTAGAGGCTGGAGGTTGGGTGAAAGTAATTCGGTAAGAGAGCGATTGCTACTCAGTAGGTATACCAAAAAGACCTCAAGTAAACCGTCGTCCAACCCTTCGTGCTCCAACAACTGTTTGACATCAAATAGGTCACGGGGGTGTTGTCGGTCCAACGCGGCGCATAACTTACCAGAATACAAATCATGTGAATGCACGACCGGTACTTCAACATAACCAAACTGCTCTTCGACCATTGAGCATACTCCACGGATGGATGGCTCGCGGACACAGCCACGGAGGACTGGGGAGACCTCAATCTTTATCTGTGAATGATGACGCCTCACGATCAGTTTGAAAACGTGTCCCTCGGCAGTCATGCGTTCAATACGACCAGGCCATCTTTTTTGAATGGATGTCGCAAGGCGTTCAAGTGCTGTTCCAACCTCTCTGAAGCTCGTCGTTCGATCTTGCACCGGAAGATATGTGAGATCAATGTCTACAGACAAGCGCGGGAGATCGCGCACGAATAGATTGATGGCCGTGCCCCCTTTGAGTGCAAAACAGGGTTCATCAGTGACAAGCGGCAGCACATCAAGGAGTAAGGCAACCTGCTGGTAGTAAGTATTAGCCGGTGTGAGCAATCAGATCCTCCGGTACGGTGATGAAAAAAGTTCGATCCAGTCGTCCACCCCGGGTCACAAGTCGCTTGCCGCGTCCAAGAGTGATCCGTGACGTTTGTAGCTTTCGGGTCCATGGATAATCCTGGCGCTTAACCAGAAACAGAAAGATGCGCTTGACCTTGATACTGGTGCAGCCTTCCAACAATTGTTGGACTAATGATGGTCGAAGGACAGACAATCCTTCAAACAATTCCACCGCGTGCATGAAGCTGGCAGGCGTCTCGTCGACCAGGCTCAACACTTCCATGATGGCGCGCTCGGGCATAGCGACCGTAAGCGTCCAGTCTCGCACTTGGGTTCCTATGGTCGTGAGCCCCTCGTTCCGCATCGCAGGATCGAATAAGTGTTGTCCATGAAAAATCACCGTTTGCGGGTGCTTGACGGCTTCAACCCAACTTGGCAATCGGACTGGAGCCTGTGAATGACTCCACGCATGAATACGCGACTCTCCGCCTAGTGGAAGGAAGTGAGCGAATCCCTGCAGATTCATGGCTGAAATGCCGCCTATGTGTAGTGGGAACTTTAAAAACTTCTGGAGTCCCAATACGATGCCTTGCCAATTCACCGGCGTAGTAGGGCGTGCATAGGCCCCATGTGCTAAAGATAGCAGCCAGCCGCTCTTCACGTACTTGCGAACCAGTTGCGGTGAGATTCCCTGATCTCTGAGCCAGGCTGTCGGTACA